>CALKYI010000506.1 GCA_938003665.1 uncultured Flavobacteriales bacterium | reverse complement strand
GCCTTCGGCACGGCGCGCAAATTGGACGTCATGATGGGGCAAATGGTCGCACAGCGGCTGAAGAAAAAGTCGCTGATGAGCACTTCGCCTTTTACGTCTTTCAAGGTGACGCTGTCGCCTAAGTGATTGACCAATTCGAAATCCAAGATGCGGTGATCCTCATTGGACCACAACGCCGGATCGACCAGGGCGGGGTTCAATTCATGGGGCTGGATGACGGGAAGGCTCCGTTCCGGGGTCAATTCGACAATGCCAATGGCTACCCCCACAGCAAAAACCACCAACAACCACGTCAACGGGGAGCGGAGAATGGAGTTCTTCATGGACGCTCCGATTCCAAGTAACACCACTCGCCGGCGATGCACGTTCCATATATACGTGTGTCACGCACGGATTGCGCGTCCACTTCAAGCCAATTCCGATCCATCCACGTAAAGTCGGCCCATTTGCCGATTTCAATCGTGCCCAGGGCATTTTCTTGGTATTGGGCCAACGCGACCCATTGGGTCATGCCGCGCAAGGCTTGTTCTGGAGTCAATGCGTTTTCTGGTTGAAAGCCTCCCACCGGGTAACCCTCCGCGTCCATGCGCGCCACGGCAGCAGCGAACGTTTTGCGGGGATCAATGTCTTCCACAGGAAAATCCGTTCCGAGTGCCGTCATCCCCAACGCTTGCAACAGCTCTTGGTAGGCATACGCGCGGCGGATCCGATTTCTCCCTAGCCGCTCCCCTGCCCAGTACATGTCGCTTGTCGCGTGCGTCGGCTGAACCGATGGGATCACACTGTAGTTGCCGAACCGTGCCACGTCCTCCTCGGACACCACCTGCGCATGCTCGATGCGCCACCGCAGATCATTGGATCCCTCGAGGACATCAGCGTAGGCGTCCAACACTAGGGCCGTAGCCGAATCGCCGATGCAATGCGTGGCAGCCTGCAGGCCATGCCCGTGCAGTGTCTCAATTTGACGTTTGAATTCCTGTTCACGTTGGGTGGCCAATCCGAACCAACCTGTGCGGTCGCTGTACGGCTGTCGGAGGAGGGCACCACGTGAGCCCAATGCACCGTCCATGTAGAACTTAACGCCGTTTACGACCAGCCAATCTTCGATACGCCTACCCGAATCCACCAGCCAGGCAATGTTGTCATCGCTCGCCGAAACCAAGGCGTTCACCCGCAGTTTGAGTGCACCGGATTGTTGCAGTGCATCGATTCGTTCAATTTCGGCCGGCGACAACCCGGCATCGGTCACCCCGACAATCCCGTGAGCCAACAAATTTGCCTGCGCATCCATTAAGGCCTCGAGCCTCCGCGACTCCGGCTGAGCCGGAATGATGCCACTGACCAATCCGCATGCATTGTCAACGAGGACGCCCGTTGGAACTCCGTCCGCATCAAGCACCACTTCTCCCCCTTCAATCGCTGGTACCCCTCCTTGCAGCAGACCCGCCCGGCGCAACGCCTCACCATTTACCACCAATGCGTGGCCATCAATGCGCTCCAACGCCACGGGCTGATCCGGGAAGGCGGCATCGAGCAGTGTTCGATCCGGGAATGCTTGACTGTCCCAGTCGTTTTGGTCCCAACCCCGGCCTACGGCCCATTCACTCGGCCATTCGGCCTGGTGCTTTACGACGCGTTCTACGGCATCTTCCCAGCTGGTCGTGCCAAACAAATTGGCCTCAAGCAGCCCGTCGGCATACCCAATTAAGTGGGAGTGTCCATCCATTAGGCCCGGCGTCAGCACTCCGCCACGCAAGTCCACGGACAAATCGGCTGCATACTGATTTAATATGGCGCGCTCGGGACCGACCGCAACTACGCGACCGCTGTCCACTGCGACGGCTTGAGCGATCGTGTTGGCTCCATCGAGGGTCAACACGACTCCGTTGTGGACAATTAAGTCCACCCGTTCTGACTGAAATGAACAACCGGTCCAGCCGAACATCCCGATCAAGCACAAGAGGCCCCAGCACACGAACTGTGTTTTCGTCTTCATGATTTGTGAAAATGGTAAGCGCTTGCTTGCGCAGCAGGCATGATCAAAACATCCTGAATGCTCACGTGTTCAGGCCGCGTCGCGATGTACATCACTGCGTCGGCCACATCTTCTGCGGAAAGCGGCGTGTATCCGCCGTACACCGCATTGGCCGCCGCCTCGTCGCCTTTGAACCGCACCACACTGAATTCCGTCTCGGCTGCCCCCGGAGCCACCTGCGCCACTTGGATACCACGCGGCAAGAGGTCCATGCGCATGGCTTGGGTTAGGCCGTGCACGGCAAACTTGGATGCGTTGTACACCGCCCCGCCCGGATAGGCTTGGCGTCCAGCCACACTGCCGATGTTGATGATGCGGGAACCGGGCACCATGTGCGGGGTCCATTCGCGGGTCACGTTGAGCAGGCCTTTGACATTGGTGTCGATCATTCGGTCCCAATCGTCGTAAACGCCTTGATCGATGGGCTCGCGCCCCACGGCCAGACCGGCGTTGTTGACGAGAACGGTCGGGATGAAGTCGGCGCTGCACCGCTGGATGGCTTCAGCCGTTCCTTCGCGGTCGCGCACATCAAAACACAGCACGTGCCGCACCGCGTCGCCCAATTCAGCCTGCAGGGCCTTCAACCGATCTGCCCGTCGCCCTGTCAATACCAAGGCATACCCCGCTTTCGCAGCCATGCGCGCGACGGCCTCTCCAAAACCCGACGTTGCGCCGGTAATGAACATGCGACCGGGCGCATTTTGTGTTTCGTGATTTTTCATTTCTCTTTGCCCTTCAAAGGTACATTCACAAAATCCTCCTCATGAAACACATTTACGCGCTGGGCCTCGCTCTCGGATTGGCCTTCGGACTTCAAACAAATGCGTCGGCACAAGCTGTGACAAACACCATTGCCGAAATCCAAGGCGAGTTGTTCAGCTCACCGCTGGTCGGTTTGTCCGTGACCACCACGGGCATTGTCACCGCCAACAACGTCACTTCAGCCACGTCAGGCGTCATCGGCTACTTCATCCAGGACGGTGAAGGGCCTTGGAACGGCATCTTTGTGTACGACAACACCCAAGCGCCCGAAATCGGCGATGAGATCATCATCGAAGGCGAGGTTGCTGAGTACTACGACGTAACCGAATTGGTGAACATCAGCTACTTCGAAACCGTTAGCTCGGGCAACGACCTGCCGACCCCTTCCATCGTGACGACCGGCGAATTGGCCTCCAGCGAAGCCTACGAAGGTTGCCTCGTGCAAATCGTGAACGCCATTTGCACCAATCCCGATGCCGACTACGGTGAAGCCATCTTCGACGACGGCAGCGGTGAAGTCAAAACCAACGACTACATGTACTTGCCAGAAGACGGTTGGATTCAGGACGAGTACTACTCCATCACGGGATGCATTCACTACACCTTCGAGGAGTACAAAATTGAGCCTCGCTACGCGGAGGACATCGTGAGCGGTTTCATCAACGGCATCAGCGAGTGGCTGCCTGCGCAGGAACTCAGCATGTTCCCCAACCCTGCGTCTGCCGCCGTCCAACTGGGCACAACAGGTGCTGGTACAGCGACATTCACCGATGCGCTAGGACGTGAAGCCCTTCAGGTTCCCGTTCAGCAAAGCAACCCCACCTTGGACATCAGCACCCTTTCACCCGGCGTGTACACGGTTCAATTCACCGCCGCCTCGGGCCGATGGGCTTCGAAGCTCGTGGTGCGTTAACGAGACGACAATCGAATTCAGAACGGCTCCCACTCGGGGGCCGTTTTTTTATGCTTCGGTTTCGTCCGGTGCACTCGATGGCTCCGCGGCCGGTGCATCGCCCGTGCCTTGGTACAGATCCCACCCCATCCAGCGGCACTCCATGGGGCCGTTGAAGCATTTGATGCGGCGTTTGGTTTTCAGGCCCACCCGCTTCAAGCCTTCGACGTCGGACGAGATGATCCACGCAGAATGGCCGGACCAATTGGCCTTCAAAGCGTCGCCGATTTGGGCGTAAAACGCCGGCGCATCTTCCAAGGGCAAGCGCTCACCGTAGGGCGGATTCAACACCAACAACCCCGATTCCGAGCGTGGCTTCAATTTGAAAAAATCCATCCGGCCCAACTCCGCGCGTCCTACCAACTCCATGTTGGCCAGCGCTTGGCGCGTTTGGGAGATGGCGGCGAAGTCGCGGTCACTCGCAAAAATCGGCGTCTCCACTGGCTCACGCGCCTCCTTCAACGCATCGCGTACACTCCACCATTCGTCCTCATCATATCCCCGCCAGTCCATGAAGGCGAATTTGCGGCGGTGCCATTGGATGGGGAAGCCGTCCGCCCACAAGGCAGCCTCCAACGTGAAGGTGCCCGAACCACACATGGCATCGTAAAGCGGTATCCCGGGTTTCCAGCCCGCATGGGCCAACAAACCCGCCGCCAACACCTCGTTCAAAGGGGCTTTGGCGCCCGCCGGTCGGTAGCCGCGGCGGCTCAACGGCCGGCCCGCAGCGTCCAACGAAATCGTGACGGTCGTATGGGCAATGTGCAGGTGGATGCGGATGTCCGGATCCTCTTTGTTGATGCCCGGGCGCAATCCGGAGAACTCGCGGAAATGATCCACCACGGCGTCCTTCAGCCGCAACATGGCAAACTGCGAGTGGGTGAACACCGAGGAGTGCACCGTAACATCAATGGAGAATGACGATTGCGGTGTCATGATGGCACCCCAGTCCCAGCGCTTGGCTTCGTCGTACAACGCGTCCGGGTTCTGAGCATCGAAGGACAATACCGGCCGCAGCACGGTCAGCGCAAAGCGGCTGCTGAGGCACACGCGAAAGAGCGTGGCCATATCGGCGTGGAATTCTACCCCGCGCTTCGCTTGTTTCACCCCAACGCATCCGAGTTCGACCAATTCCTTTTCAAGGAAGTCTTCCAGGCTCGCGAGGGTCTTCGCAAAATACAAGGGCAGTCCGTTGTACGGATCCGCCTGCTCCTCTTCTCGTTTGGGTTTCGTCTCGCTCATCCTCCTTTGCGTTTGATGCGGAAGCCTTTGGTTTCAAGAAAGCCAATCACCTTATCGCGGTGGTCGCCTTGCACGAGGATGGCCCCTTCCTTGACCGCCCCACCAGCGCCACAAAGCGCTTTCAGTTCTTTTCCCATGGTCATCAGCGCCATCCCATCGTGTTCGAGTCCCTCGACCATCGTCACCGGCTTACCGGCTCGTTGCTTGCGATCCAAGCTCACGTACAATGTCGTTGCCTTGGGATCGACCGATGCCGTCGATGCTTGCTCGTCCGTTTCGGGCGTCCAATCGGCGGCGGTGCTGAAGACCATGCCTCCCTCACCGGACCGGAATCGCTTGCTTTTCTTTTGGCGTGCCATGACGGCGCGAAGGTACTTGAAGCAGCACGAACAGCGATTGTGTTTTGTTTTTCAGGGGCCTAATTCGTATCTTATAGTATGGTTTGGAAATTTGCTCTTGCGCTGTCGACTGCGCTCGCCGTGCTTTCTGGGGTCGTTGCCCAAGGCAATTGCACGTCGCTCGACTTGGAGTACATCTGCCAAAACACCGAGTACGTTCAGTCGGTTTCTGCGGATTGCGGTTTGCAATGCCTGTCTGAAGGCGAGGAATGTTTGGAGGCGTGTATGGTGGAACAGCTGGAGTTGAGCCTCCCCTGCATTGGGTGCTTTGGCGAACAAGTGGTCTGCGTCGTGCAAAACTGCTACTTCGCTTGTGCCTTTGGCACGGAAGAAGCATGCGCAGAGTGCGCCCTTGCCAACTGCGAAGCTGGCTTCAATGAATGCGCAGGCATCGTGGACAACGACAACGATACGTGGACCAACCTGTGCGATTGCAACGACACCAATCCGCTCGTATTCCCAGGAGCGGACGGCACCAACCAAGGATTCGACAACGACTGTAATGGGCTGCTGAGTCCCGACGAATTGACCGATTGCTTGGCCGACATGAACGCCGACCAGATCATTGGCACAGCCGACTTGCTCATCTTCCTCGGAACCTTCGACTGCAGCGATGATTGCTTGGAGGAGGCCGACTTCAATGAAGACGGAGTGGTGGGCGCTTCGGATCTGCTTATTTTCCTATCCGAATTCGGTTTGTATTGTTTCTAATGCGGGAATCCCGCGAGCAAGGCTGACCTTTGCGACAAACCTGCGCGTTTTGTCAGACCCCCATCAAATGGACCACGAGTTGCTCGCCTACGCGGTGAGCCACAGCACGGAGGAGGATGCTGTTTTGGCCGAATTGCGGCGAAAAACATGGCAAACGGTCTTGACGCCGCAAATGTTGAGCGATCCGATTCAGGGCAAGTTCCTGCAAAACTGGAGCCGCATGGTACGACCACAACGAGTGCTGGAGCTCGGCACGTACACTGGCTATTCAACCATCTGCCTAGCCGCCGGTTTGGCCACTGATGGTCGCATCGACACCGTAGAGCCCAACGATGAACTGAACGCCATCCAGGATGAATTCTGGGAAAAGGCGGGCATTCGCGCACGCGTTCAACGGCACAACGCCGAAGCCTCGGCAATCTTACCTCAGTTGGAGGGGCCCTACGACTTGGTGTGGATTGATGCCGACAAGCCCCGAACAGGCGATTACGTGGAGCAGTGTTTGCCGCTTGTACGTCCCGGCGGATGGATTTTGGTGGACAACGTGCTGTGGTGGGGCAAGGTCCTGCCCTCGCGGACGGACGGGGACGCCACCAGTGAACACCTGGAGTCCGTATGCGCCGAATGGGCAAAACGCAGCGGCATTCGCACCACCTTGTTGCCCATTCGTGACGGCATCCTCACCATTGAAAAGGTGGAGGATTAAAAAGGAAGAAATCAGGCCAAAACTTCGGCCACAGCTTCCGCCGCTTCCTTCAATAAAATCGCTGACTTGACCTCCAAGCCCGACTCGTCGATCAAACGCTTCGCCTCTTCGGCGTTGGTTCCTTGAAGGCGAACGATGATGGGCACATCGATGTTGCCCATGTTGCGGTACGCATCGACGACACCCTGCGCCACGCGGTCGCAGCGGACGATGCCTCCAAAAATGTTCACCAAAATGGCCTTCACCTCCGGATCCTTGAGGATGATGCGGAAGGCTTTTTCCACGCGGGCCGCATCGGCTGTACCTCCTACGTCGAGGAAATTGGCGGGGTCCCCACCGCTCAACTTGATGATGTCCATGGTCGCCATGGCCAGGCCTGCACCGTTGACCATGCAGCCTACATTCCCGTCCAACTTCACGTAATTGAGGCCGGCTTCATCCGCCTCCACTTCGGTGGGGTCCTCTTCGGTGGTGTCGCGCATGGCCGCATAATCCGGGTGGCGGTAGAGGGCGTTGCCGTCCAAAGACACCTTCGAATCCACGGCGATGACGCGGTCGTCAGCGGTCTTCAAAACGGGATTGATTTCAAACATGGTCGCATCGCTGCCCACGTATGCGTTGTACAAAGCGTTGACGAATTTGGTCATCTCTTTGAACGCCTTCCCGCTGAGCCCGAGGTTGAACGCAATGCGGCGCGCTTGGAACCCTTGCAGGCCCAACGTCGGATCGATGGATTCCTTGAAAATCAATTCCGGGGTTTCATCGGCAACCGCTTCAATGTCCATGCCCCCTTGGGGTGAGTACATGATAATGTTGCGGCCGTTCGCCCGGTCGAGCAACACGCTCATGTAAATTTCTTTCGGCTCACTGTCACCGGGGCCGTACACGTCCTCTGCAATCAGCACCTTATTGACTTGCTTTCCCTTGGCATTGGTTTGCGCCGTGACCAAATGGCCACCGAGGATGCCCGCAGCTTTTCCTTTTACCTCATCCAGCCCCTTGGCCAAGACGACGCCGTGTGAACCCGTTTCGGTAACGGTTCCCTTTCCACGTCCACCGGCATGAATCTGAGCCTTGACAACAAACCAACCGGTACCGGTCTCCTCAGCCAATTTGACCGCCACCTCATGGGCTGCTTCTGGCGTGTCTGCGACGTAGCCGTTTTGGATGGCGACACCGAAACTCTTCAAAATGGACTTGCCTTGGTACTCGTGAATGTTCATGCGATGAATCGTTTAAAATGCGGGGCAAAGGTAGCAAACACAGCGCCCGTTTCCGTTGTAGTTTGCAACCATGAATGAAATCATGATCGAGGCCCGCGGAATCACAAAGTCATACGGACAGGTTACCGTATTGAGCGGCGTCGACTTGGACATTGAAAAGCACAAAATCACTTCCATCTCAGGTGCGAGCGGGGCGGGCAAAACCACCTTGCTCCAAATCCTCGGTACGCTCAATGCCCCCGATGCCGGATCCCTCACCATCGGTGGAACCCGGGTGGATGGATTGAAGGGCAACGCCCTATCGGCTTTCCGAAACCAGCGCATCGGATTCATCTTTCAATTTCACCGGTTGTTGCCCGAATTTACCGCGGTTGAAAACGTACTCATGCCCGCCTGGATCCAGGGGAACGATTCGAGCCGGCACAAGGACCGCGCAGAGCGATTGCTCAAAGACCTCGGCCTGGGGAGTCGCCTTCACCACCTCCCCAATCAGCTCAGCGGCGGGGAACAACAACGCGTCGCCGCAGCCCGGGCACTTATGAACGAACCCGACGTCGTGTTGGCCGATGAACCCACCGGCAACCTCGATTCCGGAAACGCCGACTCGTTGTTCGAGCTCTTCGTGGAATTGCGCGACCGCGAAGGGCAAACCTTTGTCGTTGTCACACACAATGATGCCATGGCCCAGCGCGGGGATGCCCGTTTGCACTTGATCGACGGCCGGATGGCCCAGCCCTAATCGCGGTTGCACAGCTATTTTTTTTAGCCTGTGAAAATACTATGCATGCATAGGAAATTTTGCGTACCTTGGACACGTGAAGCCACAAGAGACCATTGATTTCCACTTGCGCTGGGGATGGACCAAACTCTCCAAGCTGTATGCGAGCGAAGCCGAACGGCGTGGCATTCCTTTTTCTTACGTATTTATTTTGCTGCATACTGAGCGATCCGGCACACCGTCAACGCAGCTCGGACCCACAATGGGTCTGGAATGCCACAGCTTGTCCCGTTCCCTTCGAGGGCTGGAAGAAATGGGCTGGATTGAGCGCCGGCCCGACGCCCACGATCGACGCATGATGCGCGTCTTTTTGACCGAGACTGGGGTAGATGCCCGCCGGCAGGCCCGTGACTTGGTCGTAACCGTGAACCAACGGCTGCGTTCGTTGCTCGGCGCCGAATCCGTTGATCGCCTGCTGAATGAAATGCGACGGTTGAACGAAATCCTTGACAATCCACAGGCGCTCGTCCCCGCGGACGCGCCATCCTCTTCCGATCATTCCTCAACACCATGAGTACACCTGCCATACCATTCCACAAAATCAAACGCGCCGCGGTCTTGGGCTCCGGCGTGATGGGGTCGCGCATCGCGTGCCACCTCGCCCAGACCGGGTCCGAGGTGCTCCTGCTCGACCTGCCCTCAGCCGAAGGGCCACGGAATGCCATTGCTGATGGCCACTTGAAGGCCGCCATCAAATCCAACCCGTCGCCCTTGTATTCGAAGCGTTTCGCCCAACGCATCACCACGGGCAATTTTGACGACGACTTGGCCCAAATCGCCGAGTGCGACTGGGTCATCGAAGTGGTCGTCGAGCGATTGGACATCAAGCAGCAACTTTTCGAACGCGTCGAGCAATTCCGAACGCCCGGGACGTTCATCACGAGCAATACGTCGGGCATTCCTTTGGCGCAACTGAGCGAAGGACGGTCCGAAGATTTCCAGGCCCACTTCTGCGGCACACACTTCTTCAATCCGCCGCGCTACTTGCCCCTTTTGGAGATCATTCCAGGACCGAAAACCAAGCCCGAAGTACTCTCGTTCTTGGAGGCCTATGGCGAGCGCATTTTGGGCAAACAAGTCGTGCTCTGCAAGGACACCCCTGCCTTCATCGCCAACCGCGTCGGCGTATTCGCCATTCAGGCGCTGTTCCACACCGTCAGTGAAATGGGCCTCTCTGTGGAAGCCGTTGACAAGCTCACCGGCCCGGCCATGGGCCGACCCAAGAGCGCCACATTCCGCACGTGTGACGTAGTCGGATTGGACACACTGGTGCACGTAGCCAACGGCGTAGCGAACAATTGCCCAGACGACGAGCGCGCCGAGGTGTTCCAAACGCCAGACTTTGTCAAGCACTTGGTGGACAACAACCTCTTGGGGTCAAAGAGTGGCGCCGGTTTTTACAAGAAGATTAAAAACGACCAGGGCAAAAGCGAAATCCTCGCACTCGACCTCAAGACCTTGGAATACCGACCCAAAGTCAAAGCCAAGTTCGCCACGTTGGACATGGCCAAGGCCGTAGACAACTTGGAGCAACGCACCAAACTGCTGTTCAATGGACAGGACGAGGCCGGCACGTTCTACCGCCGAATTTTCGCTGATGTGTTTGCCTACGTCGCAAACCGCATTCCGGAAATCGCGGACGAGCCCTACCGCATCGATGACGCCTTGCGCGCCGGATTCGGTTGGGAGTTGGGCGCGTTCGAAAGCTGGGACGCCATCGGATTCGAAGACGGCCTCAAGGCCATCGCGGACCGTGGACTGGCGGTTCCTGAATGGATTGAAACCTTCAAGGCCCAGAGCGATGGCACCTTCTACCGCAACGTCGATGGCGTGCGCCAATGCTGGGATCCCCGAACGGGCGCCTACGAGGCCGTCGGAGGACAAGAAGGCCGATTGTCACTGGCTTGGCTGCCCGATTCTGCGACGGTTTGGTCCAATTCGGGGACGACCATTCAGGATTTGGGCGACGGCATCCTCAATGTTGCTTTCCACACCAAGATGAATTCCATTGGCGCCGAGGTGCTCGAAGGCATCAACAAGGCCATTGACCTCGCCGAGGCCGGCGATGGATGGCGAGGCGTTGTCATTTCAAACGAAGGGGCGCAGTTCAGTGCCGGAGCC
Source organism: uncultured Flavobacteriales bacterium (assembly GCA_938003665.1). GTDB lineage: Bacteria > Bacteroidota > Bacteroidia > Flavobacteriales_D > Sanyastnellaceae > UA16. Next base: position 6,962 of record CALKYI010000506.1, on the reverse strand, counting down.
AATGTGGGCATGATCTTCATGATGGCCGTGGAACAGGAATACGATGAACTGAATCACGCCATCCGCATGTTCCAGAACACCGTCATGCGCCTGCGCTACTCGGGTATTCCGGTCATTGTGGCCCCTCACCAGCTCGCCTTGGGAGGCGGATGCGAGATGTGCCTCCACGCGGATAAAGTGGTCGCCCACGCCGAGACCTACATCGGGCTCGTGGAGTTCGGTGTCGGGCTCATCCCGGGCGGTGGCGGCACCAAAGAATTCGTGCTGCGCCTGAACGACGAGATGCACGACGGCGATATGCGCATCAATCGTTTGCGCGATCGCTTCCTCACCATCGGACAAGCCAAGGTGGCAACCTCGGCGCACGAGGCGTTCGAGCTGGGCTACTTGCGGGAAGGCATCGACGAAGTTGTCGTCAACCGCCGCGACCAACTCGCGCGGGCCAAGCGCGCCGCCATCGAGCTGTCCGAGGCCGGCTACACCCAGCCGCTGCAGCGCAAAGACATCACCGTCGCTGGCCAAGAAGGACTCGGCATCGTGTACGTCGGCGCGCACAGCATGAAGAGCGGCAACTACATCTCCGAGCACGACCAATTGATCAGCGAAAAGCTCGGTTACGTGATGTGCGGGAGCGACCTCAGTGCACGCACGGACGTCTCGGAGCCGTACCTGCTCGACCTCGAACGCGAAGCGTTTGTCTCCCTGTGCATGCAACGCAAAACCCTTGAGCGCATGCAGAGCCTGATCCAGAAGGGTAAAATCTTGAGAAACTAATTGCCATGAATGCATACATCATAGGAGGCTACCGTTCGCCGGTTGGCAAATCCGGTAAGGGCGCCTTTCGCTTTGTCCGACCGGATGATTTGGGTGAGCAAGTGATTCGAAAGCTGCTCTCCGACTTTCCGCAATTGGACAAAGAACGCATCGACGATGTCATTGTCGGGAACGCCACCCCAGAAGCAGAGCAAGGCCTGAACATCGGTCGCATGGTGAGTTTGATGGGGCTCGATACCGAGAAGGTGCCGGGTATGACCGTCAACCGCTACTGCGCTTCGGGGTTGGAAACCATTGCCATCGCTTCGGCCAAAATCCACGCCGGACTGGCCGATTGCATCCTCGCCGGCGGCATCGAGACCATGTCTCCCATCCCGTTTGGCGGGTGGCGCATTGTTCCCAATGCCCGTGTCGCGAAAGCCAATCCAGATTGGTACTGGGGCATGGGGCTGACAGCAGAAGCGGTCTCAAAGGACTTCAACGTCTCCCGGGACGAACAAGACGCCTTCGCCCTCGAAAGCCATCAGCGCGCAGCGGCCGCCATCGACGCCGGACGATTCGCACCGGGCATCGCCCCCATCACCGTCAACGAGGTTTACCTCGATGAAAACGAAAAACGCCAAGAGCGCACCCAGGTCGTCGACACCGATGAAGGCGTGCGCCGCGACTCCACCTTGGAAGGCCTCGCTCGATTGAAGCCCGTCTTCGCCCAAGGCGGTTCAGTCACGGCGGGAAACAGCTCCCAAACCTCCGACGGCGCGGCCTTCGTGCTCGTGGTTTCTGAGCGCATGCTCAAAGAACTCAACGTCGAACCCATTGCGCGGTTGGCCAGCTACCACGTGAGCGGTTTGGAACCGCGCATCATGGGCGTCGGCCCCATCCACGCGGTGCCGAAAGCACTCGAGAAAGCGGGCATCACCGCCCAAGACCTCGGAGCCGTAGAGCTCAACGAAGCCTTCGCCTCGCAATCCGTCGCCGTGGTGAAAGAACTGGGGCTGGACCCCGCATTGGTCAACCCGAACGGGGGCGCCATTGCCTTGGGCCATCCACTGGGGTGCACCGGTGCCAAGCTGACTGTGCAAATGATGCATGAATTGAAATCCCGCCAAGCCAACTACGGCATGGTAACCATGTGCGTCGGCACCGGCCAAGGGGCCGCCGGCGTTTTTGAATACTTGAACGCATAAACTTGATCAGATGTCCGAAAACTCAACAGCGATTCGAGGCGGTGAATTCTTGATCCGCCCCACTGCAGCCGCCGACATCTTCATCCCTGAAGAATGGACGGAGGAGCAATTGATGATGAAGCAGATGACGTTGGACTTTGTCGAACAACGCATCATTCCAAAGCTCGAAGAAATCGACAACCAAGAAGAAGGCCTCGTTCCGAGCCTGATGCGCGAGTCCGGTGAATTGGGACTCCTCGGCAGCTCGGTTCCTGAGGAATACGGCGGTATGGGTTTGGATTTCAAGACCACCATGCTCATCACCGAAGCCATTGGCGGCGCGCATGCCTTCAGCGTAAGCTTCAGCGCTCACACCGGCATCGGCACCTTGCCCATCCTCTATTACGGCAATGAGGAACAGAAGAAAAAGTGGATTCCAGGGTTGGCCTCCGGCGAACTGAAAGGCTGTTACTGCTTGACGGAACCCAGCGCCGGTTCCGATGCGAACAGCGGCAAAACCAAGGCCCGGCTCTCCGAAGACGGCAAGCACTACATCATCAACGGCCAAAAGATGTGGATCACCAATGGGGGATTCGCGGATGTAATGATCGTATTCGCCAAAATTGATGACGACGAAAAACTCACCGCGTTCATCGTCGACGGCCACGCCGAAGGCATCACGAAAAATCCGGAGGAAAAGAAGATGGGCATCAAGGGATCTTCCACCCGCCAAATCTTCTTCAAAGACGTGCACGTGCCGGTGGAGAATCTCCTCTACGAGCGCGAGCAAGGCTTCAAAATCGCCGTGAACATCCTGACAATTGGCCGCATCAAATTGGGCGGCGCGGTGCTAGGAGCGGCAAAAGACGCGTGCACTCACTCCACTCGGTACGCCAACGAGCGCGAGCAATTTGGACGGCCCATTTCGAAGTACGGCGCCATCCGCTACAAACTCGCCGAAAGCGCCATCCGCTTGTACACCTGCGAGTCGGCCATTTACCGGGCCACGCAAAACATCGACGATGCCATCGCGGCCCTCAAGGCAGGTGGCATGGAACACGGCGACGCGACGCTCAAGGGCATTGCGGACTTCGCACCTGAGTGCGCCATGATGAAGGTGCTGGGCTCCGAAGTCCTCGACTATTGCGTCGATGAAGCGGTGCAAATCCACGGCGGCATGGGCTACAGTGCGGAAACCCGGGCTGAACTCGCCTACCGCGACGCGCGGATCAACCGCATCTTCGAGGGCACCAACGAAATCAACCGCATGCTCACGGTGGACATGATCCTCAAGAAGGCCATGAAGGGCGAGATGGATTTGATGACCCCGGCCATGGCAGTGGCCAACGAGCTGACGGGAGTGCCGGATTTTGCCACGCCATCCAGCGATCCCTTCGAGCGGCAATTGGCCTACGTCGCCAACCTGAAAAAAGCCATCTTGTTGGTGGCCGGAGGGGCTGTACAGAAGCTCATGATGAGCCTAGCCAAAGAGCAGGAAATCTTGATGAACATCGCCGACATGGCCATTTGGACGTACACCATCGAATCCACGGTGTTGCGCGTGCAGAAGTTGGCACAACAAAAAGGCGGAACGGACGACCTCGCCGTGCAGCTCGCCATCATGAACGTCTACACGTACGAAGCCAGTGAATGGATCCACAGCGCGGGCAAGGAAGCGCTCCTCAGTTTTGCCGAAGGCGATGAGCTGAAGATGATGCTCATGGGCATGAAGCGATTCTGCAAAACCGAGGACATCAATCCGAAGGAGGCGCGTCAGTTGATTGCCATGGACCTCATCGAAAAGAACGGCTACACGCTGTGATCACCCGCGGGTGCACCTTCGGGTGAAATCTTTGTTGAAATCAATCTGGCCGGCCAGCGTTATCTCCGCTGCGCCGGCCGGTATTTTTGTGCAATGGCAAAGAAGACGATTCTCAATAAGGCTTCGGAGAAATTCCTCGAAGCGTACCTCAATAACGCAAGCCCAACCGGATTCGAAAGCAGCGGGCAGCAATTGTGGTTGGACTACATCCGACCGTACATCGACGAGCACATTGTCGACACCTACGGCACTGTGGTTGGCGTGGTCAACCCCGACGCCCCCTACAAGGTGGTCATCGAAGCCCACGCCGATGAAATCAGCTACTTCGTACACTACATCACCGCCGACGGGTACATCTACCTGCGCCGAAACGGAGGCAGCGACCACCAAATCGCCCCTTCTAAGCGCGTCGACATCCACACGCCGAAAGGCATCGTCAAAGGCGTCTTCGGATGGCCCGCCATCCACACCCGCACCGCAGGCAAAGAGGAGGCACCGACAATGAAGAATATCTTCCTCGATGTAGGCGCCAAGGACAAGAAAGAGGTGGAAAAGATGGGCATCCACGTCGGGTGCGTGGTCACCTACGAAGACACCTTCATGGTCTTGAACAAGGACTGGTACGTCGCCCGTGCGCTGGATAACCGCGCTGGCGGATTCATGATTGCGGAAGTGGCTCGTCTGCTTCACGAAGAGGGCACCAAGTTGCCGTTTGGCCTCTACATCACCAACTCGGTTCAGGAAGAGATTGGGTTGCGCGGGGCACAAATGATCGCTGAGCGAATTTCACCGGATGTGGCCATCGTAACCGACGTGACCCACTGCACCCATACGCCGATGATGAACAAAATCGACAACGGCGACGTGGCTGCGGGTAAGGGTCCGGGCGTGACCTATGGGCCGGCCGTCCAAAACAACCTTTTGCAGCGCATCATCGACACCGCCGATGCGGAGAAAATTCCGTTGCAGCGCATGGCGGCCAGCCGCTTCACCGGCACCGACACCGACGCGTTTGCCTACTCCAACAAAGGCGTGGCCAGTGCGTTGATCAGCCTGCCCCTTCGCTACATGCACACCACCGTTGAGATGGTGCACCGCGACGACGTAGAGAATTGCATCAAGCTGATCCTCGCGACGTTGAAGAACATCCAACCCGGCGAGGACTTCAAGTACATCCGCTGATTACGCCTGCAGCAAGCGCTGAATGGCGTTTGCCAGGTCGAACACCCGCGCGGTCTCTTCGGCGGTAAGGGCCGTTTTGTCCGCCGTCAGCGATTGAATTTTCACGGCCTCCTGCTCGGCCTTGCTCATCCGCTGCTGGAGATCTTCACCTCGGAGGACGATGGCCTGGCGGTCGTGGTAAAGCTGCGACGCTTCCGTGACTAGGTCGCGCAACTCGGATTCGTTCCACGGCTTTGCGATGTACTTGTAAATCTGCCCTTTGTTGATCGCATCGATGACCGCATCGATGTCGGCGTGGCCGGTGAGGAGCATGCGCACCGGGTCGGGGTAATCGGGCGCGATGAGTTCAAAAAACTCGACCCCGCTTAGCTTGGGCATTTTCTGGTCCGAGATAATGACCTCGATCGGATGTTCCCGAAGAATGCGCACCGCGTCAGTCGGTTCGGTGGTGACGTGCACCTGAAAATCCCGCCGAAAGGCAGCTCGAAACGCCGTTAGGTTGTGCGCCTCATCGTCGAGGTAGAGTACGTTGATCATAATGGAAATCGGATGATGAATTCAGTGCCCACGCCTTCCTCGGACTCGACTTCGACTTCAGCGTTGTGATCGCGCAAAATGCCCATCACGATGCTCAAGCCCAAGCCCGTCCCTTCGCCCACTGGCTTCGTGGTAAAAAACGGATCGAAAATCTGCGACTTCACAGCCTCGGACATCCCGGGTCCGGCATCCTTGATGCGTACCTCTGCCCATGCTTGACCGATGCTCTCCACCCGGTCCGTCTCGATGGACAACACATTCTCTTCAGCATCTCGGCCAAGCGATTCCATCGCCTGGATGGCGTTGGTGATGATGTTCATGAAAACCTGGTTCAACCGCCCAGGCTGGCACATCACCGGCGGCATCTCTTCACCCAAATCCAACTGCAACACCGCCGCGTCCTTGAAATTGCTGCGCAAGACAATCAGGGTGGATTCGATCAATTCGTTGAGTTGAGCCTGGATGAAATTGTCCCCATCCATGCGGCTGAAAATGCGGAGGCCTTTCACGATTTCTGAGGTACGAACGGTGCCGTCCTCGATGCCGCTCAGTAACTCTGCGATTTCCTGTTGCGTGAACTCAATGTCCAGCTGAGACAACTTCTCTTTGACCCCACTCACCTGCTCATTTAAATCGGCCGCTGCTGGGTCGATGGCCTTGACGAGGTCGATGATGGCATTGAGGTCTTCAAAATCCCGCCGCAAGGATTGCGCACTGGACGAAACGAAATTGATGGGGTTGTTCAACTCGTGGGCAATGCCCGCCGTCAACTGGCCGATGGAAGCGAGCTTTTCCGACTGCACCAGCTGCTGTTGCGCGGACTGGAGCTCCTCGAGGGTCGTTCGCATGTTGGCATTGACCTCCTCGAGATCCGCCGTTCGGTCGCGGACACGTTCTTCGAGCTTCGTGTTCTGCTCACGCACCATGCGTTCGTTGATTTGGGAGATGCGCAGCTGCTCTTCTCGGGCATGCGCACTCTCCTTCTTGAGCTGGTTGATGCGGCTGGCCAACGCAAGGCTCAGCAGCACCATTTCAATCGCACTGCCCAACGGCAAGGCGAAAAAGGTCCACGCATTGTACGGAATGACCCCAGCATCTTTCATCACAAAGACCACCACGGCCACAATGAAAATCGAAAAGGCCAGCAAGAAATACTTTGCCGGGCTGTACCCTTTGCGCATGGTGATGATGGCGCCAGGAATGAAAAAGAAAATCGCGGCCGCACAGAAATTGATCACGTTGTATGCCCAAATCAACTGGCCAGATATGGCCAAAACAAGTGCTACGAGGTAAACGACAAAGTACCCGTTCAGCAGTTTGTGCAGCCAGGGCACATAGCGGCTGAGTCGGAGGAAATTTTGGGCAAAGACAATGGTCGTCAATCCACTGAATACCCCGAAAAAGTGGGTTATGCGCTCATTGAACCACGGCCACGCCGCCACGTTGAAATACGGCGCGTACCCGTTGAGTACGAGCTGCGT
>CALKYI010000505.1 GCA_938003665.1 uncultured Flavobacteriales bacterium | reverse complement strand
GAAATGGGGATTGCGCGGGGAGTGTTTCATCTTTGCAACGATTCAAAACTAATTCGTGGTTTTGGAACGTTCACAACGAAGACCATGCCAATGCTCACGTCTCAATGTTTAAGAACACCGGCCATGTTCCTGCTCATCGCAGGATTGGCCTTCATCGGCTGCGGCGAAGAACGCCGCTTCGAGGTGCCTGTTTCGGCGTTTGAAGCGGAGGTGCCCGAGCCCGTGAATGTGCGGGCGGTGATGGCCCAGGGCGACTTTGAGGCGTGGCAGTCGGCGACCGGTGCATTTGGTTTCGCCTACACGGAGGACATCCTGCGCATCGGCGCCGGAGATGACCCGGCCACCGTGGCCGAATTCGAAACGTTTTTGACGCACCCCAACGTCGCCCCCATCGAGGCAGCCATCGACACCACCAGCGGCGCTCCGGAACAATTGGCGCAGAGCAAGGCGCAATTGATCCGCGCATTCCAACGGTTTCACCACTGGTTCCCGCAGGCACAATTGCCGCAGGTGATGTGGATGAGCACCGGATTCAATTATGCCGTGTATCCCACCGATGAACACCTCGGAATCGGATTGGAATGGTACTTGGGCGCGGACCACCCCATTGTGTCCACCTTGCCGCCGGAGATGTTTCCGCAGTACATGCGCAACCGCATGGAGCCGGACCGCATTTCAGCGTCGGCCTTCCGCGGTTGGCTCTTGGTGCACTTCAGCGACCCGTGGTACCGAACCGACCGGTGCGTGGACGAACTGCTGTACTGGGGCAAGGTCTTGTACATCATGGAACAGTGCATGCCGGATATGCCCAAAGCCGATTTGCTCGATTGGACGCCGGAAGCCTGGGCTTGGGCTGAGGCCCACGAGCGCGACATTTGGTTGGAGCTGCAGCCCCAAGATGCGCTGTTCGATGCCGACCGCACGCAATTTGGCAAATGGTTCAATGAAGGTCCCTTCACCCGCTATGGTGCCATCCCCCAAGACAGTCCGGACCGCCTCGGCGCGTACATGGGATGGCGCATGGTCAGCGACTTCATGACCAAGCATCCTGAGGTCGATTTGGCCGCGCTCATGGAAGTGACCGACATCAATCCCGTGGTCAAGGCGTACCGGCCTTTGTAATTCACCACCTTTGCACCTCAATTTTTACGCTCATGGCCGATTCACAGATCACCGTCCGGGTCCAAACGGATGAAAACAAAGTGCCCACCGCCATCACCTGGTCAGCGGACGACAGCGACGTCGCCAACCAAACCGCGAAAGCCATGTCCCTCGCCATGTGGGATGAGAAGCAGGGCAACGCGGTGCACATGGACCTTTGGACGAAGCAAATGAGCGTCGAAGAAATGCGCCACTTCGTGTGCCAAACCATGATGACCTTGGCCAACACCTTGGAAAAAGCGACCAACGACAAGGCCCATGCCCTGGCCATGCGCAGCTTCACCGAAGAATTGGCGAAGCGTCTGGGCGTATTGAAAGATTGAGGGATTAAGCCTCGTACAGGGCGTTGGTCTGCTCGATGAACCGCAGCAATTCCTCGCGTCCTTCGCCTTTCTCAGAGCTTGTGACGTACACAGGTGGCATGCGGTGCCATTGCTTGAGCATTTCCACCTCGTAGCGCGGTAAGAATCCCGCGCGTTCCGCCTGGTTGAGTTTGTCGACTTTGGTGAAGACCATGACGAAGGGCAATTGATTTTCGCCCATCCATGCCATGAATTCGAGGTCGACCTTTTGCGGGGGATGCCGGCTGTCGAGCAGCATCATGACGCACATCAAATTGGGCCTTCCGGTCAAGAACTGTTCGCTCGTGCGTTGCCATTTAACTCGGCTCTTCTTGCTCACCTTCGCGTAGCCAAACCCCGGCAAATCCACCAAGTACCAGCTGGTTCCATCACCCGTCTGCTCACGGCCTTCGTCGATCATGAAGTGGTTGATCAGCTGCGTTTTGCCCGGGGTGGAGGAAATCTTGGCGAGCCCTTTGCGGTTGGTCAGCATGTTGATCAGCGATGACTTGCCCACATTGGAGCGGCCGATGAACGCGTACTCGGGACGGTCAGCCGGTGGGCACTCCTTCGGGTGCGCACTCGATTTCAGAAACTCCGCCGTTTTAACTTCCATGGTGGCTCAGCCCACTTTTCCAATGCCACGCGCGTCGTACCACGCCTCGAGGATTTGGTTGAACGTTTCGGGGTGCTCCATCATGGGGGCATGTCCGCATTCCTCGATCCAGAAGAGGTCGCTGTCGGGGAAGCCCGCCTTGAATTCTTCGGCGACTTCGGGCGGCGTAATGATGTCGTTCTTGCCCCATATCAGGCACACCGGCACGGTCATCGCTGGCAAGTCCTTCGCCATGTTGTGGCGGATGGCACTCTTGGCAATCGCCAGGATCCGTAGCACCTTCTCCCGGCTGTTGACGGCTTCGAAGCATTCATCCACCAATTCTTCGGTCGCGTGCTTCGGATCGTAGAAGGTCACGGCCACTTTGTCCCGGATGAACGTCTTGTCTTCCCGGCGTGGAAAGCTGTTGCCAAAGGCGTTCTCATACAATCCGCTGCTGGCTGTCAAGCTCAATGAAGCCACCTTCTCGAGGTTGTTTTTGGTGAAAATCAATCCCACGTGGCCGCCGAGGCTATTGCCCAACAAATGGACTTTTTCGAGCCCCATTTCCGCTACAAAGCCTTCAATGTGCTCCGACAAGCTTTTGGCACTCGTCTTCCGCATGGGCAATTCATAGATGGGCAGCATGGGGATGATCACCCGAAAGCGATCGGAGAAATGGCTGAAGACGTCCTTGAAGTTACTCAAGGCGCCAAACAAACCGTGGAGCACAATCAGGGGCTCGCCCTCGCCGGCCTCGACATACTTGTACGGACCGCGTTCAATGATGGCAGGTTGATCCATGGATTCCAATTAGGAAGCAAAGGTCGAACAAACCGAGCGCATTCGCCCACAGCTCCCTGTACGCTGTTCACATGACCTGTTGAAAACGTGTTGATAGCGAAAACCCGTCGACAAAGCCAAAATCCGGCAAATCCGCAGCCTGATTGACTTATCCCTACTTCCGTCTTCAAAACTTTTCCACAAAGTGGGAGAAAGTGTCATAACGTGGGAGAAAGTGGGAAATCTTGGGTAATTTTGATATTCCAAACGATCATGCTCAATCTGCTCGGAGAATACACGTGTAAAATCGACGCCAAAGGGCGCCTGATGTTCCCTGCGCGCTTGCGAAAGCAGCTGGAAACCGTGCTGCACAATGGGCTGGTCATCAACCGCGACATTTTTGAAGGGTGCTTGGTGGTTTACCCGCAGCCCGAATGGGACAAAGTGAACCGCGAGATGTCCCGATTGAGCCGGTACAACCGCAAGCACCAGCTGTTCCAGCGCAAATTCATGAAGGGGGCCACCCACGTCGAACTCGACGGATCTGGCCGCATCAACATCCCCGCCCTGCTGCTTGAGCACGCCGGCATTCAATTGCCTGCCGACAATGAAATCATTGTATCCGGCCTCGGCGAGAAGATTGAACTCTGGAGCAAGGCCCGCTACGATAAGAGCGTCCTCGATGACGCCGAAGACTTTGATTTCGGCACCCTCGCCGAAGAGGTCCGCCAAGACCTCGAACCCAACAACGAGAATTAATCCATGAATCCCGGCACCTACCACGTTCCTGTTTTGGCCGACGCTAGCATCGCAGGGATTGGTGCCCCCCAGCTTCCGAGCGGAATCTACGTGGACGCTACGTTCGGCGGTGGCGGTCATTCCCGCCTCATTCTCGAGGCGATGGATGCCGATGGCCGGTTGTACGGATTCGATCAAGATGCCGATGCGCACGCCAATGCTTTGACGGATGAGCGGTTCACGCTGATTCCCGAAAACTTCCGGCACGCCCGCAATTTCCTCCGCCTCAACGGCGTCCGCCGCATCGATGGCTTGCTGGCCGATCTGGGCGTTAGTTCGCACCAATTCGACGAGGGCGCGCGCGGATTCTCCACCCGCTTCGATGCGCCCTTGGACATGCGAATGAACCAGCGCGACGGACTGTCCGCTGCTGATATCGCGGCGACTTACAGCGTTGAAGATTTGACACGGATTTTCCGCCTGTACGGCGAACTGAAGCGGCCCGATAAAGTCGCCCACGCCATTGCCCGTGTACGCGAAGACCGGCGCATTGCCCGGACAGGCGATTTGATGGAAGCCACCCAACACCTCGCCCCAAGAGGCAAGGAGAACCAGTTCCACGCGCAGGTCTTTCAAGCGTTTCGCATCGAAGTCAACGACGAACTGGGCGCCCTCAAGGCGCTGCTCGAATCCACGATTCACCTGATGGAGGAAGGCGGTCGGTTGGCGGTCATCTCCTACCACAGCTTGGAAGACCGGTTGGTGAAGCACTTCATGCGTTCTGGCAACTTCGAAGACGACGTCAAACGCGACCTCAAGGGCGCCGCCTTGTGCCCATTTGCCCCGCTCAACCGCAAAGCCGTTGTCGCCGACGAAGAAGAACAGGCCCGCAACCCCCGATCGCGCAGTGCTCGGCTGCGGGTGGCCACTCGAACCGCCTTGTCTTTGGACGAGATCAACTCCTTGGCCGCATGAAGAAGTTTCTCTCCTTCCTCCGCAAACCGAAGACCAAGCCGAATGCCGGCCCGCGCAACCGCGTGCTGACGGCTGCTGAAATCGCCGCTCAAGAGGAGCAGAAGCGCAAGCTGGCAGAACAGCAGGCTAAAGCCGCTTCACGCAAGAAAGCCCAGCGCACCGCCAAGGCCGCCAAGCCGCGCAACCGCATTCTGACCGACGATGAGTCAGCTACCGCCAGCGCTCGCCCGACACGCACCCGCTGGTTCAAGCGCCGCAAGCAGCGTAGCCCACAAGAGCGTGCCGCACGCCGCACCCAGAATTCGATCGGCCCGATTGTTCGGGACATCCTAAGCGGCGAGTTCCTGACCCGCGAAGGTGTCACCCGCCACATCCCCTACCTCATCTTCGTGAGCGTCCTGTTCATCGCGTACATCGCCATGGGCTACCAGTTTGAGCGGTTGGAACGCGAGAAGCTGAAAACCAAACGCCAACTCGAAGAACTCAGCGCCGAGTACAAGACCCTGAAGGCCGAGTTCGAAACCCAGCTCCAGCAGAGCACGGTCGAACAAAACATCGCGGAGTTGGGCTTGCGCCAGAATGTCGAACCCCCATTCCTGTTGGAATACCATTCCGTTGAGCCATGAAGAACCAACGGGAATTCAGCAACCGCACCTGGCTTTCCTTCGGACTGTTCGTCGTATTGGGACTGGCCATTTTTGGGCGCATCCTGTGGATCCAAGGCGCGGAACACGAGCAGTGGAACGCCGTGGGCGAACGCTTTGAGTCGAGCGTCCAATCCATCGCTCCTGCGCGCGGACAGATCTACGCGTCCAACGGAAGTGTCTTGGCGACTTCGGTGCCCGTCTTCGAAGTGCGGTGGGACAGCAAGAGCGAAGCCATCAATTGGGACACCTTCGACCGCGAACTCGACGATTTGTGTGCCGGTCTCAGTGACGTGCTGGGCGACAAAAGCCCCGCTCAATACAGGGAAATTTTGCGCAATGGGCGCAACATGGGCCGCCGGAATACCCTGGTCGCCCGCCGCGTTTCGTACATCAAGCAAAAGCAATTGGTCGAGCTGCCTTTCATCCGACGCGGCCGGTTCAAGAGTGGCTTCACGTTCGCACGCATCGAACAGCGCCGCAAGCCATTCGGCGACTTGGCCGGCCGAACCATTGGCATCGACCGAGATGAAAACCGGGTCGGCTTAGAAGCCAGCTGGAACGAAGAACTCGCAGGCGTGACCGGTCGCCAGCTGCAGCGGCGCGTCGCCGGGGGCCAATGGATGCCCGTCTCGGATGACTACATCGTTGAGCCCGTGGCCGGGTACGACGTCATCAGCAGCATCGACATGCACTTGCAAGACGTCGCGAGCAACGCCCTCCGTCGGCAGCTCCAAGAACACGACGCAGCATGGGGCACCGTCATTTTGATGGAGGTGGCGACAGGCAAAATCCGCGCCATGGCCAACTTGACCCGAACCCAAGAAGGCACGGACGACACCCCATCGGTGTACCAAGAGTCCTTCAACCACGCCATTGGCACGGCCGTCGAGCCTGGATCCACATTCAAATTGGCTTCGTTGATTACCGCCATGGAAAGCGGTGGCGTGAAACCCGACGATGAAATCGACACGGGCAATGGCGTCGTGTCGTTCTACGGCAAACGCATGTCGGATTCCAATGCCGACCAAGGCGGGCATGGCATTCTGACCACCGAAGAGATTTTCGAAGTCAGTTCGAACGTCGGCACGGCCCTCACCTTGAAAGGCGCATTTGGGGAGGAACCGCAAGCATTTTTGGACGGTTTGCAGCGGTTGGGCGTGCATGAACCCACCGGCATTCGACTTGCCGGTGAGTCGCAACCGCAGGTCTACACGGAAGTGGGTAGCGGCCGGTGGTCGGGGCTTTCCTTGACGCAAATGTCCATCGGCTACGAGGTCACGCAGACCCCCCTGCAAACGTTGAGTCTCTACAATGCCATCGCCAACGGTGGCACCCTCATGCGGCCTCAATTGGTCGAGCGGTTGGAATCGAACGGAAGCGTCGTTCGCACCATCGAGCCGGAGGTGGTAAAGCAGCGCATTTGCTCGGCCACCACGCTCGAAGCCTGCCAGCGCATGATGCGACGTGTGGCCGACCCGGAAGGCCAGGGAACGGCCCAGTTCATTTTTGCTAAGAGCCCTTACACCGTCGCAGGCAAGACGGGAACGGCGCGCATTGCGGGACCCAACGGCTACGACGGACGCTACCGCGCTTCGTTCGCCGGCTATTTCCCCGCTGAATCTCCGCGCTACTCCTGCATTGTGGTGATTGCCGACACCCGCAGCGGTGTGTACTACGGTTCGAGCATCGCGGGTCCCGTGTTCCGTGAATTGGCCAACAAGGTCTACGCCACCGACCCCACGTTCCACGAAAGCAGCCAAGGTCTGCTGACCGAAGCGCACCGTTTGCCGGGGGCGAAAGACGGAGCCCGAGAAGAATTGATCAGCCTGTATACTGCTTTCGGCCTGCCCTACACAGGGGACAATACCAGTGACTGGGTAACCGTCACGACCGGCGACAGCGCTGCTGCCCTTACCCCCCGCGCCATTCAACCGTTGCACGTCCCGGATGTGCGAGGCATGGGATTGCGCGATGCGCTTTACCTCCTCGAAAACGCTGGTCTGCAGGTGCAGACGAAAGGATCGGGCACCGTACGCCGACAAAGTTTGGCGCCGGGATCCGCCATTAACCGCACTTCATCCATCACCATCGAATTGTCTTGAACGCATGAAACTCCTGAAAGAAATCCTCTACGGCACGCGCATCCAAGACATCTTGGGCAACACCCACGTGGCCATTGAGGACTTGGCATTCGACAGCCGCAAGGTGAAGGCCTTCAGCCTGTTTGTCGCCATTCCCGGTGTTCATGTAGACGGCCATGATTACATCGTACAAGCGATCGATAAAGGCGCCACCGCCGTGGTATGCGAGCAGTTGCCCGAACAACGCGTCGACCACGTGACCTACGTACGTGTGTTGGATGCCGCCATCGCCCTCGGCAATATCGCGTCGAAGTTTTACGACGACCCCAGTGCCTCGATAAAAGTGGTCGCGGTCACGGGAACCAATGGGAAAACGACAACGGTCAGCTTGCTCCACCGCTTGTTCCGCTCGATGGACCGCCGCGCGGGCATGCTGTCGACGGTTGAGAACCGCGTGCTCGATCAAGTCGTGCCGGCCAGCCACACCACGCCCGATGCCCTGCAGATGCAGCAATTGTTCCGTCGCATGGCAGATGCCGGTTGCAAGTACGTATTCATGGAGGCGAGCTCCCACAGCATCCACCAGCACCGCCTCGCGGGCACCAAGTTGGCGGGAGCTATTTTCACCAACATCACGCACGACCACCTCGATTACCACGGGGATTTCAACGCCTACATCCAAGCCAAGAAGGGCCTCTTCGACTTGATTGGTGCCGACGCATTTGCCCTTTACAACCAAGACGATTCCCACGGTCCCGACATGGTATTGGATTGCAAAGGGCGCGTCAAAGATTACGCCTTGACCTCCATGGCAGACTACCGAGGGCGCGTGGTGGAGAATACCCTCGAAGGTTTGCAGCTGCACCTCAATGGCCACGACCTCTACAGCCAATTGATTGGCGATTTCAATGCGTACAACCTGTTGGCCGTCTATGCGGTCGCGGTGGAATTGGGCATGGATCAGCTCGAAGTGCTCACTCACCTGTCGCTCCTCAAGCCGCCGGCCGGCCGTTTCGAGCGCGTGCAGGCCCCCGAGGGCATCACCGCCATTGTGGATTATGCCCACACGCCCGATGCCTTGGACAACGTCCTCAAGACCATTGACTCCTTTCGCGCAGGCGAAACCCAGGTCATCACCGTGGTGGGCTGCGGTGGCAACCGCGACAAGACCAAGCGGCCCGTCATGGCACGGGTGGCAGCGCAATGGAGCGACCAGGTGTTCCTCACCTCGGACAACCCCCGCGACGAAGAGCCCGATGCCATCATCGATGACATGCGCGCGGGCCTCGACCCCATTGATGCGAAAAAATGCATCGCCATTACCGACCGTCGCGAGGCCATCCGCATGGCCGCCCAACTCGCCGGTGAAGGCGACATCGTTTTGGTGGCCGGCAAGGGCCACGAGACCTACCAAGAGATCAAAGGCGTCCGCCACGATTTCGATGACCGCGAAGAACTCCTGAACGCTTTTAACCCCGCCTGATGCTGTACCACCTCTTCACCTACCTCGATTCCGTGATGGACGTGCCCGGCGCAGGGTTGTTCCAGTACATCTCGTTCCGCGCGGGCATGAGCCTGATCACTTCGCTGGTCATTGGCATCCTCTTCGGCAAGCGCATCATCGAATGGCTGCAACTCAAGCAGGTGGGTGAAATCGTGCGCGACCTCGGACTAGAAGGCCAGATGAACAAACAGGGCACCCCAACCATGGGTGGCCTCATCATCCTCGCAGCCATCCTCATTCCGACCTTGCTTTTTGCTGACCTGACCAACATCTACACGCAGATGATGTTGCTCGTCACGGTGTGGCTCGGCGCCATCGGCTTCATCGACGATTACATCAAGGTCTTCAAGAAAAACAAGGAGGGACTCGCGGGGAAGTTCAAGGTCATTGGCCAGGTTGGCGTGGGCATCATCGTAGGCTCCATCATGTGGTGGCACCCTGACGTAACCATCAAAGACCCCGCCGACCGGGAGTATTCCGGTCAAGTTGTCGAAATGACGGCAACCGACGGGACTGTTTTTGAGGTGTTTGAAGCCGACAGCGGCCTCCCCATTTGGGAAGCGAAAAAGTCTTCGGAAACTACCGTACCGTTCATGAAGGACAACAGCTTCGATTACGAGCGGCTGGTGGCCTGGATGGGCGACTGGGCTGCGGGGTGGGGCTGGCTCGCGTTTATCCCGTTGGTCATTCTGATTGTCACGGCGGTCAGCAACGGCGCCAACCTCACGGACGGCATCGACGGCTTGGCCACGGGCAGCAGCGCCATCATTGGGTTGGGGTTGGCTGTTTTGGCCTACGTAAGCTCCAACATTGTCACGGCGGATTACTTAAACATTCACTACATCC
Organism: uncultured Flavobacteriales bacterium; assembly: GCA_938003665.1. Taxonomy (GTDB): domain Bacteria; phylum Bacteroidota; class Bacteroidia; order Flavobacteriales_D; family Sanyastnellaceae; genus UA16. The sequence goes on along the minus strand of CALKYI010000505.1, from coordinate 8,341 downwards.
CGCGCTCAGAAGAGTTGGTGGTCTTCATCGCCGCATTTGTGGGCGGGTGCATTGCCTTCCTGTGGTACAACGCCTTCCCGGCGCAAGTCTTCATGGGTGACACCGGAAGCTTGGCCTTGGGCGGCATCATCGCTGCATTTGCCATTGCCATTCGCAAAGAGCTCCTCTTGCCGGTGCTGTGTGGCATCTTCCTGATTGAAAACCTGTCGGTCGTGCTGCAGGTCGGGTGGTTCAAATACACCAAACGCAAGACGGGTGAAGGCCGGCGCATCTTCTTGATGGCACCGCTTCACCACCACTACCAAAAGCAAAACATCCCCGAGTCCAAGATCACCGCACGGTTCTGGATCGTCGGCATTCTGTTGGCCGTCGTCACCATCGTCACCCTAAAAGTTCGATAACCCCATGTCCCACCCCATCGTACCCATACTCGGAGCAGGAGAAAGCGGCACAGGTGCTGCCCTGCTTGCGGTGCGCCAGGGTTTGCAGCCTTGGATCAGCGACGCGGGTGCGGTCTCAGCTGACCGTGCCGCTGAGTTGGATGCTGCTAGCGTGGAATGGGAGGCCAACGGACACGACGAAGCACGTGTACTCGACGCTGCCACAGCTGGTGCCCCGGTCATCAAAAGCCCGGGCATCCCGGAAACCGCTCCGCTTGTGGAGCGAGTCAAGGCGGCTGGAGGTGAGCTCATCAGCGAAATTGAATTTGCCAGCCGGTACGCAAGGACCGACGGCCAACGCGTTATCGCCGTGACCGGTTCCAACGGCAAGACCACCACCACGGCCCTCATCGCAGCGTTGTTTGAAGACGCTGGATGCGACGTAGCGTGCGTGGGGAACATCGGCAAGAGCTGGGCACGCGATTTGAGCGAACGCCCGCTTCCCGCGGATTACCAAGTGGTGGAAGTGAGCAGTTTTCAGTTGGACGGGGTCAACACCTTCCGACCAGACGTCGCGGTGCTGCTCAACATCACCCCGGACCACCTCGACCGGTACAACAACGACATCGAACAATACGCCGAACCCAACTGGCGCATTGCTTCTAACCAAATCGATTCGGATCTCCTCGTCCTCAACGCCGACGACCCGTTGTCCATGGCCCGCTGGAAACGCGACCAAGCTGCGGGCACACTTGCCGCCCGCGTGGTGGCCGTGTCGACCGGGCAGACCGAATCTCAATTGCAAAACAACCTGGCCGCACACGGCCTCCATCCCTGGGGAACGGCCTCGGTCGACACCCCAGATCAACCCAACGAATTCACAATCAACATTCCTCATCAAAACCCATTTACCATGACCATCCAAGAATTGGCATTGCAGGGCAAACACAACCTGTACAACAGCATGGCAGCCAGCGTCGCTGCCCGCGCACTCGAACTCCGCAAAGAAGGCATCCGTGACAGCCTCGCGCAATTTGACGCCATCGAGCACCGCATGGAGTTTGTCGTCGAGACCAACGGCATCACGTTCGTCAACGACTCGAAAGCCACCAACGTCAACAGCGCCTGGTACGCACTCGAGAGCACCGAGGGGCCGATCATCTGGATTGCTGGCGGTGTGGACAAGGGCAACGACTACACATCCCTGTTGCACCTCGTGACGGCCAAGGTCGACCACCTCATTTGCCTCGGCAAAAACAACAAGAAACTCATCGACGCCTTCGGCGACCGGGTGGACAGCTGCCACGAGGTGAGCACTGCCGCGGAAGCCGTTCAGTTGGCCTATCAATTGGGTACACCCGGCCACACGGCCCTGTTGTCTCCGGCGTGCGCGAGTTTTGATCTGTTCGGCTCGTACGAAGAACGCGGACGCGAATTCAAGGAGGCGGTACGCAACCTCTGAACATGTCCGACGGGAGCAGCATGAACCTACACCGGCGCATCGGCGCCTGGTTGGAAGGGGACAAGGTCATCTGGATGGTCACCTTGATCCTCAGCCTGTTATCGCTGTTGGCGGTATACAGCGCCATTTCGTCGTTGGCGTATAAATCGGACGGTGGTTCATTGCGTTTCCTGTTCAAACAAGGGGTCATGCTCGCCCTCGGGTGGGGTGTCATGCTCCTCATTCACAAAGTCAACTTCCGGTACTTCTCCCGGATTTCCCAGGTGCTCATCTGGGTGGCCGCCGTCCTGCTGATCTTGACTCTGGCGTTTGGGGCGGACATCAACGACGCCAAACGCTGGCTGCGCATTCCCTTTGTGGGATTGACGCTGCAGACGTCCGATTTTGCCAAGGTGGTGTTGGTGACATATGTGGCGCGGGAATTGAACAACCGGCGCACGCAATTGCATGACTTCCGAGCGGGCGTCTTGCCGATTTTGATCCCCATCGGAATCATATGCGGGCTCATCTTGCCGGCCGACTTTTCGACTGCCGCGCTGCTCGGCGTGGTGTGCGTGGGCATGCTGTTCATCGGCGGTGTGCCGTGGCGGCATATGGCGCGCATTGCAGGGATGGGCATGCTGGGGCTCGTGCTGCTGTATGGCATCGGCAAGGCCGTGCCGGAAGCGCTGCCGCGCTTCGGAACGTGGGCCGGGCGATTGGAACGATTTGCTGGCGTCGGAGCGGCTGAAGAAGGCGATGCCCTCGAATACCAAATCGAACTGGCCCAAGTGGCCATCAACCGGGGCGGCCTGCTGCCGACGGGACCGGGCACTGGCACTTCCCGCAACTTTTTGCCCCACCCCTATTCGGACATGATTTACGCCTTCATCATCGAGGAATGGGGGGCGGTCATTGGCGGATTGGGGCTGGTGATGGCGTATTTGATCCTGCTGTATCGGACCATGCGAACGGCCACGCGCTGTCCACGGCATTTTGGTGGATTGCTCGCGATGGGCTTGGGCTTCATGCTGGTCTTTCAAGCCATGATCAACATGGCCGTCGCCGTTCGGCTTTTTCCCACAACTGGGCAACCCTTGCCCATGGTCTCATATGGCGGAACGTCCATGATTTTCACCTGCCTCGCCATTGGCATGATTTTGGCCGTATCCCGGTCCGTGACCGATCCCGACAACTGGGAAAAATCGCCTGCGAAGACGCGACCCGCAGGCAACCGAATCGTTCGTGAACCCCAACCCCATGGCTAATTCTTCGCATCCCCTCAAGCGCGTCATTGTCTCTGGAGGGGGAACAGGTGGCCACATCCACCCCGCCTTGGCCATTGCCGACGAAATCAAACGCCGGCATCCACAGTGCGACATCCTCTTCGTGGGTGCCAAAGGCCGGATGGAGATGGAAAAAGTACCTGCCGCTGGGTATTCCATCAAGGGACTTTGGATCACCGGTGTGGACCGTAACTGGCGCAGCCTGCGCAATTGGCTGTTTCCATTCAAACTGGTCAGCTCGTTGTGGAACGCCCGCCGCATCCTTCGGCGCTTTCGGCCAGAATTGGTCGTCGGCGTGGGGGGATTTGCCAGCGGGCCGGTACTCCACCAAGCCGCGCAGATGGGCATTCCAACAGCCATTCAAGAACAAAACTCATTCCCCGGCATCACCAACCGATTGCTGGCGAAGCGCGTGGGGTTGATCTGCGCCGGATTCCCTGGACTGGAGCGCTGGTTTCCGGCGGACCGCATCGTCGAGACGGGAAATCCGTTGCGGATGCAGGTGCTCGATGCCGTGTCAGAGCGCGGACAATCCTCGGAGGCCGCATGGAAGCACTTTGAATTTGACGGAAGCCGTCCGGTGGTGTTTGTCATGGGCGGCAGCCTCGGCGCGGCTTCCATGAACGCCGCCGTATGCCGCATGGTCGAAGAAAGGACGGAGGCGTTGCCGTTTGACCTCATCTGGCAAACCGGCGCCCGGTATCACGAAACCATGCGTGACCGCATGCAAACCTGGCCTGAATCCGCACAATCAGGCATCCGCTGTCTGGGCTTCATCGACCGCATGGACCTCGCCTATCGCTGTGCTACGGTCATCGCCAGCCGCGCCGGCGCCATGTCCATCGCCGAATTGGCCTTGGTGGGCAAACCCACCATCCTCGTCCCTTCACCCGTAGTCGCCGAAGATCACCAGACGAAGAATGCCCGCTCCTTGAGCGACCGCGATGGCGCCATTCTGCTCCCGGATTCGGAGGTGATTGAGGGCTTAGAGGCCACCCTTGTTGGCCTGTTAGGGGACTCAGACCGAGCAAAATCCTTGCAAACCAACCTCCTCAACGCCGCACGTCCAGAAGCAGCCAACGACGTCGTCAGCGAATTGGAAAAGCTCTTATGACCGGCACCACACACGTCTATTTCATTGGCATCGGCGGCATTGGCATGAGCGCAATTGCACGGTACCTCCATGCCGAAGGGATGGCCGTGGCCGGATACGACCGAACGGATTCGGAGCTCATCGCTCAATTGAAGGCCTCCGGCATGTCCATCAGCGCTGGAGCAACTGTGGCTGAGGCCATGACGCATTTCAATCGCTGGTTGGACGAAGTGCCCCACGAACACGCCCTTGTCGTTCGAACACCCGCCGTTCCCGACGATTTCCCTGTGTTGGTTCGCGCCCGCGAGAGCGGCTGCCGCATGGGCAAGCGCAGCGAGGTGCTCGGTTGGCTCACCGAAAGCAAACCCACCTTGGCCGTGGCCGGAACCCACGGCAAGACCACGACTTCTGCATTGCTTGCGCATTTGATGAATGGGCAGCCTTCCGGATGTCGGGCTTTCATCGGCGGCATCCTGGTCGGGACGCAATCGAACGCTGTGTGGTCGCCGAATGCCGAATGGACCGTGGTTGAAGCGGACGAATTCGACCGGAGCTTTTTGCACCTCCATCCAACCCATGCGACGATTACAAGCGCCGACCCCGACCACCTCGATGTATACGGTGACGTGGCATCGTTTCACGAAGGATTCAAGGCCTTTACTGAACGCATCAGCGGAACGCTGTTCCTAGAGGCCAACGTCCGCATCAAAGGCGTCACAGGCAAGCGGTATGGCGTAACATCTTCACGGCAGGAGGCGGAAGCCTGGCACGCGGCAGCCACCGCCCTGCACATCGAAGACAGCTGGTTGACCGGCGATGTCTGGATCGGCGGGGGCTGGCACGAAGGCGTGCGCTTTCCCCTCGCTGGGGTACACAACGTCAAGAATTCATTGGCCGCTTTGTGCCTTGCGGAAGCAGCGGGTGCATCCGTGGAAGAAAGTTTGCAGCAGTTGGCCACTTTTCAGGGAATCGAACGGCGATTTGCTTACCACATCCGGGCGGATCACGGTATTTACATCGACGACTACGCCCACCATCCCGTGGAATTGGAAGCGGCCATCGCGGCTGTTCGATTGCACCACCCGGGGCGGGAAATCACGGGGATTTTCCAGCCGCATTTGTTTTCGAGAACGCGGGATAACCTGGTCGGATTTGGTCAGGCCTTGGCTCAGTTGGATCGGGTTTTTTTGTTGCCCATCTACCCCGCCCGAGAGGCGCCCATCCCGGGAATCGATTCACAAGCCCTGTTTGAAAACATCCCCCACCCCCACAAATACCTCATCGAATCAAATCAGATATTCGATAACCTGAAGGCGTACCCTCCCGACGTGCTGATGACCTTGGGGGCTGGCGACATCGACCGATGCGTGCAACCCCTAGCCCACTGGCTTCGCGAGGACCCTGAACGATTCAAAGCTCGCACCTGAACACACCATGATACGAACCATCCTCTCCATCGCCTCAGCCGTTTTGCTGATTGCCGGCAGTGGAGCCTTGGTTGGGTTTTCGGTGGAACGCGAGTCCAACGCTCGGTACACAGGATTGGAAGTCGACGTCGTCGAAATCGACGGCATGTTCTTTGTCGATGCTGCAGGGGTTCGCGATCACATCTTCGCCAACGACAGCATCGCCGGCACCTTCGTCGCGGATTTGTCCCTTCACGATGTGGAGCGCTGGGTTCGTGAAATCCCCGCCATCGATGGGGTGGAAATTTACCCGGGGCTCAACCGAACGCTGCACGTGCAGGTCACCCAACGCAAGCCGTTGGCTCGGGTGCACACGTCCGAAGACGAACCGGACTTTTACATCGACTCGGAAGGGACCCAACTTCCGCTCTCGCCGTACTACACCGCAAGGGTGCCCGTCATTCACGCACCTTCCTTCGAGGCGGCGTTGGAGGCATTTGCCTTGGTCGAAGCTACCGTGGACGACCCGCTTTGGTCGGCCTTCATTGACCAAATTGAAGTCAACGACGCCGGCATGCTCGATGTCGTGCCTCGGATTGGAGCGGCGCGCATTGCGTTCGGCGACACCGAACACCTCGAACAAAAACTGAACAAACTCCTCGTCTTCTACACCGAACACGTCGAACGGGGCAACCTGAACGTCTACAAACGCATCGACCTGACCTTCGCGGATCAAGTCGTCGCTCAACGATATTACTAAGCAACTTCTACGTCCATGGATTCTGCATCAAACACCCCAGAAAAAATCGTCGTTGGCCTCGACATTGGCACGACGAAAATCGCCTGCTTCGTCGGGCGCCGCAATGAACACGGAAAAATCGAAATTCTCGGTTATGGAAAAAGTGAATCCGTCGGGGTGTCCCGCGGTGTCGTTGCGAACATTGAAAAAACCGTGGATTCCATCCGCACGGCCATCGAAGAAGCAAAGCGCACCTCCGGGGCGACATTTGTGGATGTCAACGTCGGCATCGCTGGCCAGCACATCAAAAGCCAGCAGACGCGTGGCCAACGCACCCGTGACAACCTCGAATCAGAAATCAGCCAGGTCGACATCGATGCGCTGATCCAGGACATGTACCGCCAGGTGATGCAGCCCGGTGAAGAAATCCTGCACGTCTTGCCGCAAGAATACACCGTGGACAACGAGGGCGGCATCAAGGAGCCGGTGGGCATGAGCGGCATCCGTTTGGAAGCCAACTTCCACGTCATCATCGGCCAGATTGCCGCCATTCGCAACATCAATCGATGCATTGAAAAAGCAGAACTCAATGTGGATCAATTGATCCTCGAGCCCCTCGCCTCTTCTGCCTCCGTTTTGAGTGCGGAAGAACAAGAAGCCGGTGTGGCCTTGGTGGACATCGGAGGCGGCACCACGGACATTGCGATTTTCCAGGACGGCATCATCCGCCACACCGCAGTCATTCCGTTTGGCGGCAACGTGCTGACAGAGGACATTCGTCAGGGCTGCCAAATCATGAAGAAACAAGCGGAATTGTTGAAGCAGCGTTTCGGATCAGCCATCGCCACCGAAATGAAGGACAACGAAATCGTCTGCATCCCAGGCTTGCAAGGACGCAACCCACGTGAAATCAGCTTGAAGAACCTCGCGAGCATCATCGAAGCGCGCATGACCGAAATCATCGAGCATGTGCACTTCGAAATCCGCAATTCTGGTTTTGCCGATCAGTTGATTGGCGGCGTGGTCTTGACGGGCGGCGGTTCGCAATTGCGCCACATCACCCAGCTCTTCCAATACGTGACGGGCATGGATTGCCGCGTCGGTTACCCAAGCGAACACTTGGCTGAAGCGCCGAATCAAGAGGTCACGGCCCCGAGTTTTGCCACCGGCGTCGGCCTCGTCATCAAAGGCTTCGATCGCATGGCCAGCAACGGCGAAAACACGACCGACGAAGAAGCAGGCAACGAACGAATTGGCATCCTCGAACGCATGCGCAAGTACTTCGTTGAAGACGAAGAAATTCAATAACCACAGGAATCCGAATTGAGATGAACGATATGAGCACTCCCAACCCCTACCCGTCCCTCACCTCCCCGATCAAAGTCATCGGCGTAGGCGGTGGCGGTTCAAATGCGGTGAACACCATGTACGACCGCGGCATCCAAGGCGTGGATTTCATCGTGTGCAACACCGATGCCCAAGCCCTTGACGCAAGCCCGGTTCCTGTGAAAGTCCAGCTCGGGGCTAGCCTGACTGGGGGGCAAGGCGCGGGTTCGTTGCCGGACGTTGGCCGCGACGCCGCCATTGAAACGCTGGAAGAAGTCAAAGAACTGATCGGCAACAAGACCAGCATGGTTTTCATCACCGCCGGAATGGGCGGCGGCACCGGGACCGGTGCAGCACCCGTCATCGCCCAAGCGGCCCGCGAAATGGACATCCTCACGGTAGGCATCGTTACCATTCCCTTCCAATTCGAAGGCCGTCGCCGCAGCGCCCAGGCCACTGATGGACTCGAGAAGATGCGTGAAGCCGTGGACACGTTGCTCATCATTCGCAACGACAAGCTCCGTGAATTGTATGGCAACCTGACAATCCGGGCCGCCTTCAACAACGCCGACGAAATCCTCTGCACCGCCGCCAAAGGCATCGCGGAAGTCATCACGCTCACCGGTGAAATCAACGTCGACATGAACGACGTCAACACCGTCATGCGCAA
>CALKYI010000504.1 GCA_938003665.1 uncultured Flavobacteriales bacterium | reverse complement strand
TGCCCGCAGCACTTTGGCCTGGGCAGAGGCACTCATGTCACCGATTTCGTCGAGGAAAAGGGTGCCGCCTTGTGCCTGTTCGAACTTTCCCTTGCGCTGTTTCACAGCACTTGTAAACGCCCCTTTCTCGTGACAGAAAAGCTCGCTTTCGATCAACTCCGATGGGATTGCTGCACAGTTGACCTCAACGAAAGGTGCATCGTGGCGAGTACTCAAATCATGGAGTTGGCGGGCGACCAGTTCTTTTCCCGTTCCGTTTGCTCCTGTAATGAGGACGCGCGCATCAGAAGGTGCAACCGTGCAAATCAATTCGACAATGGCCCGAATTTCAGCCAAATCCCCCACGATGGCCGTGGAACGCTCCACTTGAATCTTTCGGGTCAGGCGCTCGGTCTCTTCCTCCAGCTGACTTTGGTCCAATGCATGCCGCACGGTCAACAAAATCCGGTTCAAGTCCAATGGCTTCTGGATGAAGTCGAAGGCGCCCACTTTGATGGCTTGGACAGCGGTTTCTACTGTACCATGGCCACTGATCATGATTACGCGGCCGTTGATTCCTTTTTCCATCAATGCATCAAGTACTTCTAGCCCATCCATCTGCGGCATCTTGATGTCACAGAAAATGGCATCGAAGGCAAACTTGGTTGCCAACTTCAGCCCTTCCGCTCCGTCCTCGGCCTCCATGACCTGGTAATTCTCGTATTCGAGGATTTCCCGTAGGCTAGCGCGGATGGGAGCTTCGTCGTCGATAATGAGAATTTTCGGGGCCTTCTTCATGTTCAATGGAATCTGTGGTCAATCGGTCCTTCCGTTGCAAAGATGTTGCCAAACTGCTTCCATCAGTCCCTCGCGCATGGCAAAAGGCGAGCGGAAGACTTCCACTCCTGAACCCATTTTGTTCAACACGTACTGAAGGAGCATGCTGGAAAGCGGAATCATTTTCGCGCGTGCCGGAGCCATTCCCGGGATTTTCAATCGGCGTTCATGGGGTTCGTGAATGAGTTTGCGGTGCAGCCGCGCGAGGGCTTGGTGATCAATTTGCTCGAGTCGGGTCCGCTTCAAATAAGGCATGCCCGGTTGGAGGCCATTGACAGCTTCAGCGAATGTATCAAACGATCCGCTGCTACCTACTAAAGCCAATGGCTTGTGCTTCTGAATCACCTCGTCCAATGGGTGCAGTACATCTTCCAAGAACGCTTGGTATCGCAACACCCCTTCGTCTCCGAGGGGATCGCGCGGCTTGCCGAATTCTTCCAACCGAGCCACACCCGCATCCAAACTCAACACGGCCTGCTCTTGCCAGGTACCATCTGCTTGTCGCTCCGTGGCGATGAACTCTACACTTCCACCGCCGATGTCCATAATCAAGGCATTTTCGAGTTCTGCGGTCAAGGTGGCAGCCACGCCTCGGTGAATCCAATGGGCCTCCTCCTCTCCACCAATCACCTCCATCTTCCAACCAAATTCACCCTCCACCTGCTTGGCAAACAATGGGCCATTGCCCGCGTCGCGCAGCGCACTTGTACCCACAATTCGCACCGTATCCACTTGGTAGTTTTTCAATGCTTGATGAAAACTACGCAGCACGTCCAATCCACGCGCAAAGCGATCCGATACGATGGAACGGTTCTGAAACCCTCCTTGGCCAATAAATACAGGATGGCGCAAAACATGCTTCCGCTCCCAACTGTCGACTGGGCCTTCTGCGATGAGCATCGTGAACATATTGGTCCCGCAGTCGATGACTGCAGCGCGCTGCATTTCCGCCGCTTCAGTCATGGCGCAACCAACGGAACAATTCGCGGGCCGTAGCCTTCTTTCCATGCATCAAAATGCCTGTTCGGAAAATACGCGCCGACAACTTGACAAAGGCGTAGGCTGTAACCAAAACGCCTGAAATGCTGAGCACCAATTCCCACCACGCCACACCCAGCGGCAAACGGATGAGCATCAAAATC
>CALKYI010000503.1 GCA_938003665.1 uncultured Flavobacteriales bacterium | reverse complement strand
CCGGAACAGGCTGCTGGCACGCGGGCGATGCTCGAAGAATTGGAAAAAGACTTGGCAACCATCACCGGATTTGCGGGTGTCTCGCGGCAACCCAACTCTGGAGCGCAAGGGGAATTCGCCGGCTTGATGGTCATTCGCGCCTACCACGAAGCGCGCGGCGAAAGCCACCGCGATGTGTGCCTCATCCCGTCTTCAGCGCACGGAACCAACCCCGCTTCTGCGGTCATGGCCGGCATGAAGGTCGTGGTCGTTGGTTGCGACGACCAAGGAAACATTGACATGGATGATCTCCGCGATAAGGCGGAGGCGCATTCCGATCAATTGGGCGCGTTGATGATCACGTACCCTTCCACCCATGGGGTGTTTGAGGAAGCGGTGTTGGACATCACCCAGCTCATTCACGCCCACGGAGGGCAAGTGTACATGGACGGTGCCAACATGAACGCGCAAGTGGGCTTGACCAGTCCGGGGCTCATTGGCGCTGACGTGTGTCACCTCAACCTGCACAAGACATTTGCGATACCGCACGGAGGTGGGGGTCCTGGTGTGGGGCCGATTGGCGTAGCAGAGCACTTGGTGCCATTCCTGCCAGGCCACCCGGTCATTCCGACCGGCGGTGAACAGCAGATCGATGCCATTAGTGGCGCGCCGTTTGGAAGCGCGTTGATTTGCCAGATTCCATATGCCTACATCAAAATGCTCGGTGAAGAAGGCCTCCGCCGTTCAACTGAGGTGGCCATCCTTAACGCCAATTACCTCAAAGTACAGTTGGAGAACGATTACAGCATCTTGTACACCGGCGAACAAGGAACCGTGGCCCATGAAATGATTTTGGACTGCCGAGGTTTCAAAGCTTCTGCTGGAGTGGAGGTGATGGACATCGCGAAGCGCCTCATCGACTACGGATTCCACGCGCCAACGGTATCGTGGCCCGTCGCAGGGACCTTGATGGTGGAGCCGACCGAGTCGGAGTCGCTCGAGGAATTGGACCGGTTTGTCCATGCCATGGTAGCGATCCGTGAAGAGATTCGAGCCATTGAAAACGGCGACGTGGACCGCGAAGACAACGTGGTAAAGATGGCGCCGCACACCGCGCGGGAAGTGGCCTCATCGACGTGGGAGCACCCGTACACCCGGGAGGCTGCAGCCTATCCTTCTCCAGAGATGGAGACGCGGAAATTCTGGAGTCCAGTGGCACGCGTCGACAATGCCTATGGCGATCGAAACCTTGTGTGCAGCTGCCCGCCGCTCTCGGCTTTTGAAGAACTGCTGGGATGACATTGCGTGCATCGTAGGCAGTCACCTATATTTGCGAAAATCCTAAACACCAAACTGCTTGAGAATGAAGCATTTTTACACCGCAGCTTTTGCTGTACTTCTTTCAACAGCTGTAACGGCACAAGGCGTGTTGCCATATGCCAATAGCAAAACAGCTCAATCCCGTCGCGTGAAGGCGGAAAATACCGCGTCCGTTCAGGTAGAGCGCGATGTGATTTGGTCACACGATTGCAACATCGATAGCTGCGACACGTGGACGTTCGGCAACGGTTCAGACATCGCTGGGTCTCCTTGGGAGGGCATCGATTTGAACTTCGAGTGCTCGACGGACGGTCCTGCAGGTCCTTACAACCAGTGGGCAGGTGGAACAGGTGATTTCACTGCGGCAAGCGCAATGAACTCGACCACAAGCGCCAACGGTTTGTTGATTGTTGACTCTGATTTGTTCGGAGCAGACGCGAACTACAGCGCAGCGTGGATTGAAAACAGCTGGGTACAAACGGCAGATCCCATCGACTGCAGCTCATTGGAATTCGTCAGCATCTCGCTCGAAACTCGCTACCGCTGCTGGGACAACGGTTCTTCGGATGACAGTGAGAAGTGCTTGATTGAGATTTCTCGTGACGGCGTGAACTGGCCAGACATCTCAACGTTTGCTGAAATCGACGGAACGGTTGACTACGGCGACGGTGAATTGATCGCGAGCCGTTGGGAAGTGTTCCCAGGCTACGAAACCGGTTCTGAGTCAGACAACCCATCGTTGGTTGAGTTCGACATTACATCAGCAGCAGGCGGCCAGGAGCAAATCTGGGTGCGCTTCCGATGGTCAGGTACTTGGGGATACAGCTGGGAAATCGATGACATCCAGATTTACGAGACGCCAGCGAACGACATTCGCATCGACAACTACGTGAGTTACACTGACTACCTCACTACCGGTATTTGGGAAGCAGGTGTTTTCGCAGAAGGCCAGCTGAGCTCATTGGAAGCAGCGGCGAAAGTGTACAACGTAGGCTACCTCGACCAAGAGGAAACAACCATGACCTTGACCGTTAACGGTGCAGAGGCCGGCATGTCAGATCCCATCACATTGGGCTACCAGGCAGAGGACACGCTCCGTGTCAGTTACGACATGGGTGCAGTTGGCTCGTACGAGTTGACCTACGACGTGGCTGCCATGAACGAAGATGAGAATCCAGCGAACAACACAGCGTCGCAATCGTTTGAAGTTAGCTCGCTCCACTACGGTCGTGACAACGGCACAATGACGGGCCTGTTCCCGGGTGAAGGCACTGATGATTTCATCGCATTGAACCCTTATGACATCTTTGAGGATGTGACCATTTACGCGATTGACGTAGCCATTGCCGCTGGATCGGAGAATGGCACGCCTGTCGTTGCGCACTTGTTCGATGGTTTCGACGACAACTACCTCGTTGAACAATACGGTGGTTTGATTGCCAGCACCGCTGAATTGGATTTGGCAGCTGACTTCACGAATGACGGCACAGAGGAGCCTGGCGACATTGTTTGGTACACCTTGGTATTGGAAGATCCATACACTGCCCCAGGTGGCACCGTACTCGCGGCTGGCTTTGAACACTACGGTGGCTCAAACGTGCAAATTTTTGAATCTCAGTTCGCTTATGATAATACGTGTTTCGTATACGGACCATTTGGCAGCGGTAGCGCTTACGATTGGTACTACACCAACGAAACTCCAATGGTTCGTTTGAACTTGGATCCGAATGCAACCAATACGGTTGCGGTTGAGGAAGTTACCACGGAGGCATTCCAATTGTACCCATTGGCTCCAAACCCAGCAGCAGAAAACACTCGATTGCAATACCGTTTGGACCAGCCTGCTGACGTCACAGTTGAAGTCTACGACATGACCGGAAAGCTCGTTCAGCAATTGAATCGCGGCACACAAGGTGCAGGCTACCACAGCATCACCTTGGATGTGAGCGCGTTCGACGCAGGCGTATACACCACGACGTTGAGCGTTAATGGTGCACGTGCGACAGAGCGCTTGCTCGTCGACTAATTGAGGCATATACAGGCAAAGTCCTGTCAAAGAAGAGGGGAGTCCCAACCGGGGTTCCCCTCTTTTCATTTAAACCGTGGGATTTCAACTCGAATGCAGTAATTTCAGGCGTTGAAAATCTGATTCACACAACATGAAGAACTTTACTTTGCTTTTGGTTGCGTTCTTGGGCCTCTCGTTGGCTTCACAGGCGCAGCGCATTACGGATGTGTACACATTCGCACAGACCCCTCAAGACTTGTCAGCGGCAGAAGCTGAAGCCATGCGTGGCACCGGCGAATCTGCGTTGGAAGTAGCTCAGCGAGGCGGTGGAACGATTTTGTTCTACGAAGATTTCGCTAACGGTTTCGAAGGCAACAACGGCATCGGCGCCTGGACTGCGGAAGACACTGGCGAGGGCATGATTTGGCAAGCGGTCGACCTGGCCGGTAACGGTTACTACGCAGATGGCTCTCCGTCAGGGGTTCAACCTCCAGCGGGCGAGTTTTCGACCAACATCGGCACCATCAATTCTACCACAGCTGACAACGGCTGGATGGTGTTTGACTGCGACTACTACAACACGCCCATTTCTGAGGGGTATGAAAACACCGAAGGCTGGATCACATCGCCTTCCTTGGACTTGACCAATTCAGGCTCTGTCGTCGTCACATGGGAACAGTACTTCCGGTACTGCTGCTACCCCTACGCTCCGATTTACTTGGAAGTGTCTAACGACGGCGGCGCGACATGGACCACGTTCGATGCACACGGGACGTTCATCGAGTCGGCCAACACCGCGTCGGCGAACGTGTTGACCACCTCGGTCGACATCTCATGCGTCGCGGCCTATAGCGCCGACGTTCAGGTGCGCTTCTCGTACTTGCAAGCGCCTGAAACGGGTGACGCGTACAGCCACTACTACTGGGGCATCGACGACGTGACCATCTCTGAGAACCCCGTTGCGAATGACCTGACAGCAGTGCAGATTACCAACGGCGATGTATTCAATGTATTCGAGTACCGCGTGACACCGCTCGAGCAGGCCATCCCAGAAGCTGACGGCGGGTTGTTGGCAGGCGTGTTGTACCGCAACAGCGGCAACGCGAACCAAGACGAGACCACTGTTACCGTTGAAGTCCTCGACGAAGGTGGAAACGTTCTCAGTTCAACCATCGAAGAGCTCGGAACTGTGAACAGTTTCGCCAACGCGGTGAACTGCCCGGCGAACTCCCAAGACACCGTATATGTTGCTACAGGTTGGACCCCAACAGAGACGGGTAATTACGTGTTGCAAGCGACCATCGCTTCGGCTAACGAAGACGAAACCCCAGACGACAACGTGATCAGCAAGGTCATCGTATACACAGATGACGAGTACGGTCACGACGACGAAGGTGCGTTGGATGTAGAATTCCGACCCCAAGACTCCGACATTGCCGGTCTCTTCGACCCAGCAGGCTACGGCAACTACTTCCACATGCACAACGAAGGCTCGATGGCCTACGGTGTGACCGTTCGATTCGGTCCGAACTGTGGTGGCGGCGACTTGGAGTTTGAAACGCGTCTTTACACGTACGATGGTGCGGTTGGCTTGACAGACTCACCGTTTGAGACTACATACTGGGCATACGATGACGCATGGACGCCAAGCAGTGTGGAAACCAGCGACTATGTATACCTTCCGTTTGAAGATCCAATTGAGTTGACCAATGCTGACTTTTACTTTGTCGGCTTGATCAATGAATTCGAAAGCGAAGCGGAACTTACCGTCTTGGGTAATGCCAATTCAGACACGGACAACTCTACGGGTGATTACGGTTTGACGGGCGCTGGTGATTTTGTCTGGTTCACCTCACAGACAGCGACCCCAGCGATTCGCTTGATTTTGTCAGAGCGTGTGGGCATCGATGAGATCGCCAACTACAACGGCATTGATTTGCACCAGAACGTTCCCAACCCAGCCAACGGTACCACCATGGTTCGCTTCGAGATGTTGCAATCTCGCAACGTGACGGTGGAGATGCGTGACCTCCAAGGCCGCCTCATCCAATCCGTACAGCGTGGCCAGTTGCCTGCTGGTACGCACCAGGTCGAATTGAACGTAGCGGACTTGCAAAGCGGTATTTACACGTACACGCTCGTTGCAGACGGTATGCGCTTGACCAAGAAGATGATGGTCAAGTAATTGAATCAGACTTTCAACCTTTGAGGAAAGGGCGGTTTTCGAACCGCCCTTTTTCTTTTTCAGGGGGGTTCAGAAGTACCTTCGCGCCATGTCGTTGAAGTCTGCAATCGGCCATTGGTTGGCGGTGCGAAGCACAAAGCGTGAAGCACGCAAAGCGTCGGCGGGACCGGCGCACCAACAGCGGGTTTTCGAACAGTTGGTGGCGCGAGGGGCTTCGACGCACTTTGGCCGGGACCACGGCCTTCGAGCGGGCATGACCCATGAGGAATTCTGCGCGGCCGTCCCGGTTCGGGATTACGAAAAGCTCAAGCCGTGGGTGGATCGCGCCGTAGCAGGGGAATCCGATGTTCTTTGGCCAGGGGATATCCTGTATTTCTGCAAGACGAGTGGAACGACCAGCGGCGCCAAGTACATCCCCATTACGCGGGACAGCATGCCGAACCACCTCAATTCTGCTCGAAATGCCTTGTTGCACTTCATCAGCAATTCGGGACGCGCCCAATTACTGGATGGGAAGATGATTTTCCTCCAGGGATCCCCTCAACTTCAGGAAACCGCAGGCGGCACGCCCATGGGGCGGCTGAGCGGCATCGTTGCCCACCACATTCCGAGCTATCTGCAAGCCAACCGGCTTCCCTCCTTTGAAGCCAATTGCATCGAGCCGTGGGAAGCCAAAATCGACGCAATTGTGGAGGAGACCAAAGGCGAGGACATGCGGTTGATCAGCGGCATTCCCTCGTGGGTACAGAATTACTTCGAGCGGTTGCTTGAAGTCACGGGGGCGGCCAACGTCAAAGAGGTGTTCCCCAACTTGGAGCTGTTCATGTACGGAGGGGTGGCATTCGAACCCTACCGGGAGCGCTTTCGCAAATTGATTGGTGGTGACGTCCCGACTGTGGAGCTGTTTCCGGCGTCGGAGGGTTTCTTTGCTTATCAGGATGAACTGCCCTCAAAAGGCCTGCGCCTCAACGTCGACGAAGGAATCTTCTTCGAGTTCATTACGGCTTCCGAGTATTTCGATGAAAACCCGACGCGGCTGACCTTAGCTGAAGTGGAGTTGGGTGTGCAGTATGCATTGATTGTCACGAGCAATGCGGGGCTGTGGGCCTACGATGTGGGTGATACAATCAAATTCATTTCGATTGACCCGTACCGCCTCATCGTCACCGGTCGCATCAAGCACTTCACCAGTGCCTTCGGCGAGCACGTGATCGCAGAAGAGGTGGAAGGAGCCATGCAGGATGCGCTCGCGGCCCATGGCGGTGCAGTGGCAGAATTCCATGTCGCGCCGGTGGTGAACCCCGCGGAAGGCTTGCCCTACCATGAATGGTTCGTGGAGTTCGCGGAAATGCCGCAGGATACAGAGGCCTTCGCCGCGTCTGTAAATGCAGGCGTGGTCGAACGGAACCCCTACTACAAGGATCTGATCACGGGCGGCATCCTGCGATCGGCCGAGTTGACACAGGTCAAACGCGGCACATTCAATGGCGCAATGGCCTCGTTGGGTAAATTGGGCGGACAGAACAAACCGCCGCGGCTCGCGAATGGACGTGATTTTGCCGCTGCACTCGAAAAATCGAACAACGCGTGAAGATCTTGGCACTCATAGGGGGGAGCGGCTCCGGCAAATCGACCATCCTGAATGGACTGCGGGAACATTTCGGTGAACGCGCTGCCGTGCTATCGTTGGACAATTACTACCGCCCCAAGTCCGAGTTGCCGGTGGATGAGAACGGAGAAACCAACTTTGATTTGCCCGAAGTCATCAACGATGCTGACCTGGTGCGCGACATCGACCACTTACGCGCGGGACGTCCAATCGAACTGGACACGTATACGTACAACCGGGACGTCATGCAGTCCGAAAAAATCACCATCGCCCCTGCGGAATGGCTGGTGGTCGAAGGGTTGTTTGCCATGGCGTACCCAGCGATGGAAGAGCGGATTGATCTGCTCGGGTTCATCGACGCTCCGGCAGAAGTGCGGCTGCAGCGTCGTATTGAACGGGACGGCTCGGAACGCGGTTATACCGAAGAAGAAGTGCGCTACCAATGGCACAACCACGTGCGTCCTGCCGACATTGCCCACATCGAACCGTGGAAGAACAAAGCGGATGTGGTCGTGGACAACACGGAACACTGGCAAGCGGGGCTAGAAACGCTTATCGCAAAAATGGAAGAAGCATAAACGATTTGATATGAAAAAGGCATTTACCCTCCCGACGTGCAAGACGTGTGTGCGCATTTTTGACGACCTCCAACCGGAGCAAAACGGATGCGCCGTGGTGGACATCAAAGCCGAGGGCATTGCGGCTGAGGACTTGGACAAAATGAAGGAATTGGCGGGTTCGTATGAGGCCCTCTTCTCACGCCGCGCCATGAAATTTCGTTCCATGGGATTGGCGGATAAGGCCTTGACGGAACAGGACTACCGCCAACTCATCCTGGACGAATACACCTTCCTCAAGCGCCCGGTCTTTTTGTTTGATGATCAAGTCTGCGCGGGCTCAGCAAAGGCTTCGGTGGAGGCGGCGCGGGCAGCTTTGAAGGGGTAAGCGATGCAGCGGCTTCTCGCGCATCTGGCGTTGCTCTTAGTGGCGGTCATCTACGGGTGCAATTACCTGGTGGCCAAGGGCCTGATGCCTGATTTAGTGGGTCCCAGTGGATTCATCGTGTTGCGCGTTATCGGCGGAGGTGGACTCTTTTGGCTGGTGCGTGTAGCGATGCGCGCCCGCGGCAACTGGGAGTCCATCGAACGAAGCGATTTCCTGCGGCTGCTTGCCTGCGGTGCCACCGGGGTGGCGGCCAACCAATTGCTGTTTTTCAATGGCTTGAATGTGACCAGTCCGGTCAACGCTTCCATCATCATGACCATCAATCCGGTATTGGTGTTGGTCATTTCGGCAGTGTTGCTGGGCACGTCCATCACGGCCCGCAAGCTCCTGGGTATTTTCATTGGAGGCGGCGGTGCCGTGGCCTTACTCATCCTGAGCGCGCAGCAAGAGAGCCTGCACGCCTCGTGGCAAGGCGACCTCATGATCCTGTTGAATGCGGCTAGCTACGGTTTCTACTTGGTGCTGGTGAAGCCGCTCATGGCGAAGTACAAGCCGCTCACCGTGATTGCGTGGGTGTTCGTTTTTGGGGCGCTGTTTGTATTGCCGATTGGGTGGCAGCAGGCTGCAGCCATTGATTGGTCGGCGTTTGAACCTGCGCATTGGCAAGGCGTCGCTTACGTCGTGATCGGGACCACCTTCATGGCTTACCTGCTCAACATTTTCGCCCTGCGTCATGTGCAGCCGACGGTGGTGAGCATCTATATCTACCTGCAGCCGTTGCTTGCTACGGGGCTGTCCTGGTGGGTCAGCCAGCGGGGTGGAGCGGACTACACGGCCGATTTGAGCGGATGGACCGTTCTGTGTGCGGTGGCGATTTTTGCGGGCGTTGCTTTGGTGAGCTTGCCTTCGAAGGCCCGAGGGTAATTCACCCTGAACTCGGCCAAAGAGTTTGTAATTTCATCGCATGCCTATTGCCAAACCCTTCAACCTCACGGCGTGGATCGAAGAAAACCGCGACCTGCTCAAGCCCCCGGTGGGCAATAAGAACCTTTACGTGGAAAGCGGCGACTACATCGTCATGATCGTGGCCGGCCCCAATGCCAGAAAGGACTACCACTACAACGAAACGGAGGAATTATTTTACCAATTGGAAGGCCACATCACCGTGCGCATCCAGGAGGATGGCAAACCCGTGGACATGAAACTGGGTCCGGGCGACATGTACTTGCACCCGGCCAAGGTGCCGCACAGCCCCATGCGGGAGGAGGGGTCTTTGGGGCTGGTGATTGAATGCAAACGTTCGGGCACCGACGCCAAGGATGGGCTGCTCTGGTTTTGTGACCACTGCAACCACCCCTTGCACGAGACGTATTTCAAACTCGAAAACATTGAAAAGGATTTCCTCCCGCGCTTCCGCGAGTTCTACGGCAGCGAGTCGCTTCGAACGTGCAAAGGCTGCGGAGAAGTGATGGAGACGGATCCGCGTTTCGTGGATTGAGTGGCAAAATTCTCGGCATGAGCAACCAACTGGCCGGTCCGGATGTCTTGCCCTTGTACCAAAACCACGCTCAATGAAAAGCTACGTTCAATTAGGT
>CALKYI010000502.1 GCA_938003665.1 uncultured Flavobacteriales bacterium | reverse complement strand
GCCAACGGTTGGGTCATCACGAACTACCACGTAGTGGAGGACGATTTGGACAGCCTGACCGTTCGATTCCAAGACGGCTCTGAATTGCCCGGATTGGTGGAGCGCTGGGATCCTGTACGCGATTTGGCGCTCGTTCAGGTTGATTCGGTGGGTCTGCAGCCCATCCAGTTTGCCACAGAAGCGCCGTACATCGGCGATGAAGTGTACGCGATAGGCACGCCATTCGAAGAGGGCTTGGAGGCCACCGTCACCCGAGGTATTCTTTCGGCCAAGCGCACCATGGAAGGCCAAAAACTGCTCCAGACGGATGTGGCCATCAGCCCCGGCAACAGCGGCGGCGCCCTGCTCAACGGTGACGGTGAATACATCGGTGCCGTCAACTCTAAAGTAGTGGCAAGCGGCGTCGAAGGCATCGGTTTCGCGATTCCGCGGGAGGAACTTCTCCCAGGCCTTTGGTTGCGCACAAACGACTGATGTCCGCCTGAACATTCTCAATTTCGGCGCTGTTCTAGCTGCATGCAACAGCGGAGCGGCGTACCCTTGGATGTGGTTTGGTTCAAGCGGGACCTGCGCATTCGTGACCACGCGCCGTTGGCCGCAGCACTCGCTGAGGGCAACCGTGTGCTTCTGTTGCACTTTTTTGAACCAGAGGATCTCGCACATCCCACCACCAGCAACCGGCACATCAACTTCAGGTGGCAAGCTTGGCAAAGCCTGTGCGCGGAAGTGAAAGCATTGGGCTGGCCTGTGGAAACGGCGGTTATCCAAGCCTCGGTTCCCGCGGCCTTTCAGTGGTTGCACGAGGTGCACGGCATGCGAAGGCTTTACAGCTATGAAGAGACGGGCCTCGCCCACACCTTCGAGCGCGATCGAATGGTCGGTCAATGGGCAGCCACCGCAGGGGTGGAGTGGCACGAATCCAGGCAACAGGCCGTCCACCGAGGCCTGAAAAGCCGGAAACGTTGGGCGAATGATTGGCACGCGACCATGCATGCCCCAATCTCCCAGGCCGCGCCAGGTTCACAACTCCAGCCTGCTGTAGGAATTGTATGGCCAGAGGACTGGCATTGCCCGTCAGCGCCTCACGTGTCCCATGATGTCGACCCCGGCGGTGACGGACCCTTCCAAAAGGGCGGAGAGCGCGAAGCCCACCGGTACCTGCAGACCTTTTTTGAAGGCCGGGTCAAAGGCTACCGGCGCCAAATCGGCCGGCCGCTCGAAAGCCGCAAATCCTGCAGTCGTTTGTCGCCCTACCTGGCATGGGGATGCTTGAGCATGCGGCAGGTCTACCAAGCGTATCGGGAGGCGGAAGTGCCGCGGGCCAAAATGGACATCAAGGCCTTTGGCAGCCGCCTGCGTTGGCAGGGGCACTTCATCCAAAAGTTCGAGTCCGAGTGCCGCATTGAGTTTGAAAGTGTGAACCGTGGCTATGCGGATTTCCCTTACCACGGCACCCCCGAATCCCTTGAAGCTTGGAAACGAGGGCAGACGGGCATTCCGCTCATCGACGCGTGCATGCGCTGCGTCACGGAAACGGGGTATTTGAATTTCCGCATGCGCGCCATGCTGGTCAGTTTTTTGACGCACCACCTCGACCACCCGTGGCAAGCAGGCGTGGAGCATTTGGCGCGGTGCTTCCTCG
>CALKYI010000501.1 GCA_938003665.1 uncultured Flavobacteriales bacterium | reverse complement strand
TTCATGGTATCCAGCACGACGAGCTTGGGGCGCTTGGCCATCTGATCCAGCACGCTCGCTTGCACATTCGGATCCAAGTTGCCGAGCATGACGTAATCCGACTGCTTTGCGGATTCCGGCACGACTGGCTTGAAATCTGCCAACACGTTCAAGTCGGTGGTTAGGGTGTCGCGGGAATTCATGTCCATGTGGTACTTCCCTTCCCAGAAGAAGCTCTTCTCGCCTTTTCGGCATTCGAGGCCTTCCGTGTTGACCCCACGCGACTCAAGTTCAGCAATGAACGACTGGGGAAAGTCATCCCCAATGACCGAGATGATGTGCTGCTCCTTCGCGAATTGGCTCGCGCTGAGGCCGATGTAAGAAGCGGCTCCACCAACGATTTTGCCTGAAGAAGCGAATGGGGTTTGGATGGCATCAAAGGCCACTGTACCAACGGTTACTAAACTCATGTTTTCAGAAATCTGCCGCAAAGGTACCGGTTCTTCTTTGAGTCAACCGGGCTCATGTAACATTCTTGCAGGCGACACCGTATACGCTGCAGACGCAAAAAAAATTCCCAATTCGTTCACGAACGAAAAGAAAGGATTATCTTTGCCGTCCGAATATTCCTCCATAGCTCAGTTGGTTAGAGCATCTGACTGTTAATCAGAGGGTCCCTGGTTCAAGTCCAGGTGGGGGAGCCAAACAAAAGGAAAAGCGGTTATACCTTCACGGTGTAACCGCTTTTTGTTTGCCTCATGATTGCTCGAATCTTTGTCGTCTTTGTTTTGGTTTTCATCGGCTTCTTAGAGGCCACCCCTCAAACCACCTCTACTTCGGGTGACTGCTTACAGATTGCGCCGAAGACGATTCAAATCACAGACAACGTAGCGCGCTCCTTGATGGACTATACCACAAGCGATGAGTTAGGGTTGAACCAAATGTTTGCTCCAGCAGGTTGGACCGAGCCTATTGTTCGATTGCAGTTCGAGCTTCGCGGGATTGTTCTCAGGGGTACGCTGGGGTTGCAGTTTGCGGAAGGAACATGTCTGTTCGAAAAGAACGAGGGCTTCATTGTTCCGACACACACCAAGGTCCGAATCTTCAATGCGGGCGCGTCTGACTTGCATTTGATTGAGGTTTTGCGACCAGCATACACGGAACAGCGCGCGGAGGTGTTTGATTCATTTTAAGCCTGTCAGACACAAAATTCTTGTCGGACTCACTATTACGTGCGACTTTGCAGACATGCTTAGAATAACCACCCTCTTCTCGGTTGTAATGCTGATCGCTTGCAGCGAGCCATCCGCACCAACAGAACCCACGACACCCGCTTCGGATACCGTTCGCACGTCCGCCCAATTGAGCGTCACGGCTGAAAATACCACGCTTCGATTGACTGAGGTTGAGCCGTTGGTTTTTGCACCAGCCAAGCAACCGTTGGAAACAGAAATTGCGGTGTTTGTCAACCCGAGTAACACTTTCCAGTCTTACATGGGAATCGGCGGTGCCATCACAGACGCTTCGGCCGAAGTGTTTTCCAAATTGAGCCCACCCGTTCAGTCCCAGTTCATGGACGCTTACTTCGGGGAAGGGGGTATCAACTACAACATTGTTCGGACAAGCATCCACAGTTGCGACTTCGGACTCGGGAGCCACACCTACATCGAAGAAGGTGACTCGGCGCTGACCACGTTCGATATCGCACCCGACCGGGTCAAGCGCATTCCGATGATCAAGCGGGCTGCGTCGATGATTGGCGACGACCTGATCTTCTACGCAAGCCCATGGAGCCCCCCAGCCTTCATGAAAACGAACAACAACATGCTCCGTGGCGGATCTTTGCTACCTAAATACTACCAAGCGTGGGCGAACTATTTCGTCAAATTCATTGAGGCCTACGAAGCGGAAGGACTTCCGGTTTGGGGGGTGACCATCCAAAACGAACCCATGGCGACGCAGCGCTGGGAGTCGTGCATTTATACCGCTGAGCAGGAACGTGACTTCTTGAAAAACAACCTCGGCCCCACCATGGAGGCTGCCGG
>CALKYI010000500.1 GCA_938003665.1 uncultured Flavobacteriales bacterium | reverse complement strand
TGCCGACGGCGAACGCCAGAACCACCGATAGGATGTTGCGGGCTACTCTCATGCCAACAAACATACCCCTGTCCAGGCAAACGAAATACTGACATTCCATTAGTTTTGGGGCATGCCTAAAACTTCCGGACCCTTCCTCGCCACTTTGTTGGCGGTGGCAACCCTTGGTGTGAACGCCCAGAACATCAGCACCTACAACCCTCAGCTGCTGTACGATGGAGTCGGAAGTTTATACGATGCAGAACTCTTGCGCGAGATGCACGTCACGTTTGCGGATGCCAACTACCACCAAACCCTGGTGGATGCGTTTTTCAACAACCCCTCACTTCGGATTCCCGCCACGGTCGAGCTGGACGGATTGGTTTTGGACAGCGTTGGGACGCGGTATAAGGGCAATTCCACGTTTTGCCTGCCCAACGACGAAGGAAGCGTCAAAGTCCCGTACAACCTCGATTTCAATTACTGGATTTCAGGGCAAGATTTGCTCGGTTACAACAAGGTCAAATTGGCCAACGCCTGGCTCGATCCGACCTACTGCAAGGAATACGCAGCCAGCCGCATCTACCGCAAGTACTTGCCAACGCCAGAAATCAACCTCATCAAGCTCTATACCCAAGGGGACTACACCGGGTTGTATGTGAATACGGAGAGCATCAACCGCCAATTCCTGAACAAACACTTCGATGAAAACGATGGGGTCCTGTTCAAGTGTGACGGTGCTGGGGTGTTTTGCGATGAAAACGGAGACGGCACTGAAGGGGGCATCCCGAATCTGCGCTACTTGGGGCCCGACACCGCACTCTATTTCGACAGCTACACCATCAAATCGGACAACGGCTGGGCCGAATTGCTCAACCTGATTGAAACCCTGCAATTCAACCCCGATCAACTCGACGAAGTGCTCAACATCGACCGCGTTTTGTGGGCGATGGCGGCCAATACCGTTGTCAGCAACCTCGACACCTACAACGGCTACTACGTGCACAATTACTACCTCTACCTCGATGAGGAAGGGCGGTTTCAGATGATTCCGTGGGATTTGGACAACTCCTTCGTCAGCGCCATCATGGGCTGGAGCTATTGGAGCCCCAACGATGTCTACCACTTCGACCCATTCTTCACAGGAAATGGTGCGGCGTGGGACTCACGCCCGTTAACGGAATACCTCTTCGGGCAGCCGGAACACCGGCAACGCTACTTGGCGCACATCCGAACCATCATGAGCGAATCCATGGGGCTGGACGGCATTCAACAGACCGTCGACGGCATGCAAAACCTCGTAGCCGATGCCGCCACAGAAGACACCAACAGCCTGTTTCCCATGTCGTTTTTCTCGACCAATGTGAACAATTCCTTTTGGGCTGACTGGGGGTTTGGCGGCATTTTGAGTACGGTCGAATCGCGGATGGATTTCCTGTCTTCGCAC
>CALKYI010000499.1 GCA_938003665.1 uncultured Flavobacteriales bacterium | reverse complement strand
CAATGGCTTCACCTGGGACCGTCAACGAGACAATTCGTGGCGCGTGATCCTTGTAATCGGCGCGTGGTTCGCTGATGCTGCCGAGCATCTCCTTGCGGATGTGGTGGCGACCGTCACGTGCTTGAGCCAGTGCTTCGCGCAATTGCTGGAAGCTCAAGCCCTTGATTTTGATGTCCATTTGGCACGCGGTGATGCCGTGCTCCGTCCCAGTTACCTTGAAGTCCATATCGCCGAGGTGGTCTTCATCACCCAAAATATCGGAGAGTACTACATACTTTCCAGAATCTTTGTCTGTGATCAAGCCCATCGCGATGCCGGATACAGGCGCCTTGATCGGCACACCGCCATCCATCAACGCCAGTGTTCCCGCGCAAACTGTCGCCATGGAAGACGAACCGTTTGATTCGAGAATTTCACTGACCAAACGGATGGTGTAAGGGCAATCATCAGTAGAAGGCAATACCGGCTTCAAAGCACGAAGGGCCAAGTTTCCGTGTCCTACCTCACGACGGCTCGTGCCGCGCAGTGGACGCTCCTCTCCGGTGGAGAATGGAGGGAAGTTGTAGTGCAACAAAAACTTCTCGTTCTTGCGAACCAAGGCACCGTCGATCAATTGCTCGTCAAGTTTGGTACCCAAAGTCAACGTTGTCAACGACTGCGTCTCTCCGCGGGTGAAGATGGAGCTACCGTGTGTGCTGGGCAAGTAATCGACTTCCGTCCAGATAGGGCGAATGTCTGTTGAGGAACGACCGTCGAGGCGGATGCCTTCGTTCAACAGCAAATCACGGACGGATTTTTTCTGTGCAGCACCGATGTACTGGCGCAACATAAAGCCCTTTTCGGCTACTTCTTCCTCAGAAAGGGTGGCCATGAAAGCTTCCTTCAATTCGGAGAATTTTGCCTTGCGCTCTTCTTTTGTGCTGCCCTGCTTGGCCGCTTCGTAAAACTTTTCGACCAAAGCGTCGTTGACGCGACCGCGCAAGTCCTCGTCGTGGTTTTCGTGCGAGTATTCACGCTGAACGCCGTAGTGGCCTGTTTTCTTGGCCAATTCAATCTGCGCTTCGCATTGCTTTTGGATGGCTGCGTGTGCTGCCTCAATGGCGTCCACCATCTCGTCTTCGCTCACTTCGCTCATTTCGCCTTCCACCATAACAATGCTGTCCATGCTGCCTGCGACCATGATGTCCATGTCCGCGCGTTCCAGCTCCGAACGGAACGGGTTGATGATGAACTCACCGTCCACGCGCGCTACACGCACTTCGGAAATGGGGCCGTCAAAAGGAATGTCACTGACTGCAATGCATGCAGAAGCCGCGAGGCCCGCCAAGCTATCTGGAAGCACTTCTTCATCTGCGGACATCAATTGGATCATGACCTGCGTTCCAGCGTGGTAATCGCCTGGGAACGTGGGGCGCAAGGCCCGGTCAACCAAGCGCATGACCAATACTTCTGTGTCAGAAGGACGAGCCTCGCGCTTGAAGAAACCGCCTGGGAAACGTCCCGCGGCTGCATATTTTTCTCTGTAATCGACTGTCAATGGCAAGAAATCGACATCGTCGCGGACGTCGTGTGCAGAAACTGCTGTTGCCAATAACATGGTGTTGCCGCTCTTTACGACAACGGAACCGTGCGCTTGCTTGGCAAGCTTGCCGGTTTCAATGCTGATCTCGCGCCCGTTGCCGAGATCGATGGTTTGGTTGTGTACCGTGTAATTCATCTTTCCTGTAAAATCATCCTAAGGCATCTCACCCCGTTGGGTGCAGACGCAAAAAAACGAAGAAGGCAATGGTGTGATACCGATTGCCTCCCCCGTTTGTAAAATTGTCATCAACGACGCAAACCGAGTTTTGAAACGATTTCGCGGTAGCGGGTGATGTCTTTTGCTTTGAGGTAATCCAACAACTTACGACGCTTACCAACCAACTTGATCAGGGCGCGCTGCGTGTGGTAATCCTTGCGGTTTTGCTTCAGATGCTCAGTCAAGTGAGCAATCCGGTAGGAGAACATGGCGATCTGCGCTTCGGCACTGCCGGTGTCCTTTTCGTTCGCGCCAAACGTGGCGAAGAACTCTTTCTTTTTTGCTGAATCTAAGTACATGGCGAAATC
>CALKYI010000498.1 GCA_938003665.1 uncultured Flavobacteriales bacterium | reverse complement strand
CGCTGTCTTTTACGCCTTTGAAGGCGACGTCATGCCCAGCAAAAAAGTCCGCCATGGACCGATCACGCTGCTGTGCATAGGGTTCGTAATCCCGACCGACATGAACCGATTTCAACTCAACGTCCTGTGCCTTCCACGTTTCGATCCAGCCTGCCCATACGTCTTTCGGGTCACCGTATCCAACCATCAACTGCCCGCCGAGTGTTTGCAGCTCTTTTTGAATGGCCTGCAATTCGCGGTGAAGAAAGGCCACGCGACGATCGGCTTTGTCCTCCAACCGTTCGAGGATGTTTTGGTCAAAGACAAAAGCCACTGTGATCGGGTCGCTTGAATCGGCTTGTTCGATGGCGGATTGCAGTGCGCGGTTGTCTTCGAGTCGAAGATCACGGCGCATCCAATGTACGTGAAGGGGTGTTGACAAAATTTCTCTTCTGAACGCAGGGGTGCGTGAACCTTCCGTGCCCTGCTTGGTTGTAATGCCATAACCTCGTTGAAATGAAAAAAGTTTTTACTCTCTTTGGGCTGATGGCCCTCTTCTTTGGGAACCATGCGGTTGCCCAAGACAATCCCTGCGGTGTCGAAGGCATCGTGGTGGAAGCGTCGAACTTCCAATATGCCCCTGCAGCGCTCGAAATTGAAGCTGGTCAGACGGTTGTTTGGGTAAATGTCGGCGGCACGCACTATGTGAACGGCTTGTCGTGCACGCTCGGTGAAACCTGGGAAAATCCCGAGACGTTTTACATCAATACCGTGACGGGCAACATGGATGGTGTATGCCTCGGCTCACACACGTTCACGGTTGAAGGAACCTACGACTACGACTGCTCGGTTGGCTCGCATGCAGCGAACGGCATGGTGGCGACCATCACGGTCAACCCTGCGCAAGTGAGCAACACGGTCGTTGACGTCATTGTCAACAGCGAAGACCACACGTTGTTGGAAGCGGCAGTTGGTGCCGCTGGATTGGTCGATGCCCTCAGCGGAGAGGGCCCATTCACTGTATTTGCTCCAACCGACGATGCGGTTGTTGCATTGACAGAAGCCTTGGACATCACGGCAGAGGAATTGCTCGCCCTGCCGAATCTTGGTGACATCTTGTCCTACCACGTGGTAGGTGCCGAAGCCTACTCCACCGATTTGATGGACGGCCAGATGATTGAAACCCTGATCGGTGAGGACGTCACAGTCACCATCAACATGGACGGTGTATTCATCAACGATGCGCAAGTGACGGTTGCAGACGTTGCGGCAGACAACGGAGTTGTACACGTGATTGACGCAGTCTTGTTGCCACCAGCGCCTCCAACCAACACAGTAGTTGACGTCATCGTCAACAGCGAAGACCACACGTTGCTCGAAGCTGCGGTGGATGCTGCTGGTTTGGTGGACGCATTGAGCGCTGAAGGACCATTCACCGTCTTCGCTCCGACCGACGCTGCGGTTGTTGCCTTGACGGAAGCTTTGGACATCACAGCTGAAGAATTGCTTGCGCTGCCGAACATCGGTGACATCTTGTCTTATCACGTTGTGGGCGCGGAAGCGTACTCCACCGATTTGATGGACGGCCAGATGATTGAAACCCTGATCGGTGAGGACGTCACAGTCACCATTAACATGGACGGTGTATTCATCAACGATGCGCAAGTGACGGTTGCAGATATCGCGGCAGACAACGGTGTTGTGCACGTGATTGATGCGGTTTTGTTACCCCCCGTGGTTCAGACCAATACAGTTGTTGATGTTATCGTAAACAGCGAAGACCACACCTTGTTGGAAGCAGCCGTTGGCGCGGCGGGTCTCGTGGACGCGTTGAGCGCTGAAGGTCCATTCACGGTCTTCGCCCCAACCGACGACGCGTTTACGGCGTTGACAGAAGCCTTGGAGGTTACTGTAGAGGAATTGCTCGCTTACCCATTGTTGCCTGCAGTACTCCAGTACCACGTTGTAGGCGCAGAGGCGTACTCGACTGATTTGATGGACGGCCAAGAAATTGAGACCTTGTTGGGTGAGGATGTGACGGTCACCATCAATGCGGAAGGGGTCTTCATCAACGATGCGCAAGTCATCGTAGCAGACATTGAAGCTGACAACGGCGTTGTGCACGTGATCGATGCAGTTTTGCTCCCGGAAATGCCCGAAGAAACGACTGTGGTCGACATCATCGTGGAGAGCGAAGATCACACGTTGCTCGAAGCGGCGGTTATCGCAGCCGGATTGGTTGACGACCTGAGTGGGGAAGGACCGTTTACGGTGTTTGCCCCAACTGACGCAGCAGTTGTCGCTTTGACAGAAGCCTTGGAAATCACCGCGGATGATTTGTTGGCGTTGCCCAACCTCGCGGATATTTTGCTCTACCACGCAGTAGGCGCTGAGGCGTTCTCAACCGACCTCATGGACGGGCAGCTGATTGAGACCCTGCAGGGCGGAAGCGTGACGGTGAGCATTACAGCGGATGGTGTATTCATCAACGACGCTCAGGTAACGGTAGCGGATTTGGAAGCGGACAACGGCGTTGTCCACGTCATTGACGCGGTCTTGTTGCCGCCAACCGTGAATGTTGCGGAATTGGCTTCGTTTGAATTGAACATTTACCCCAACCCAGTACACGGTGGCACATTCAACGTGAGCGGAGCTTGGGAAGCCGGCGCGAGCATTGAGGTGTTCGAATTGACTGGCCGCAAGGTGTTTGAAACGACCTCAACACAAACCACTGTGACTGTATCCACCGATGGGTGGGAAGCGGGCACCTACGCTGTGCGCATCATGGATGGCACCCGTACGGCGACACGATTGTTTCTGGTTGATTGATTCTCAGACCGATTGACTAGCAGCGGGCCGACCTTCATGGTTGGCCCGCTTTTTTTACACCAAATCGGACAAGGCCTTGTCGAGGTCCGTGTACTGGAATGAGAAACCTGCTTGGGTGATTCGGTCCGAGGCCACCCGCTGTGAAGACAGGACGACCGAGGCCATCTCCCCATAGACTAATTTGAGGGCAAAAGGTGGGACTCGTGGCGCCCAGAAGGGGCGGTGGCAAGCCTTTGCAATGGCTGCACTTAACGCGTGGTTGGTAACCGGCTGTGGGGCCGTCACGTTGTACGTTCCTTCAGCGGACGCGTCATTCAATGCCCACTCAAACGCATGCTGAACGTCGGCCTCGTGGACCCACGATTGCCATTGTTGGCCATTGCCGACCGCTGAACCTAGTCCCAACTTGAAGACCGGTAGCAATTTACCCAGCATACCTCCACGCGGGGAGAGCACCAAGCCAATGCGCAACGACACCGTGCGCA
>CALKYI010000497.1 GCA_938003665.1 uncultured Flavobacteriales bacterium | reverse complement strand
GCAACAAGTCGTTTCCTTCACGGGTACGCTCACCAACACCGGCGAATACCGAGATCCCTTCGTATCCCTTGGCGATGTTGTTGATCAATTCCATGATCAATACCGTCTTGCCTACACCGGCACCGCCGAACAATCCAATCTTACCACCCTTGGCGTAAGGCTCGATCAAATCGATGACCTTAATCCCGGTGAACAGGACTTCGGTGGCTGTGCTCAAATCCTCAAACTTGGGAGCTTCTTGGTGAATCTCACGTCCGTTGGTCTTGTCTGTGGCACCGATGCCGTCAATGGCATCCCCCACTACGTTGAACAAGCGGCCTTTGATCTGCTCACCCGTCGGCATCGTGATGCCACGGCCAGTGGCCGTCACCTTCATGCCTCGTGAAAGGCCCTCCGTAGAGTCCATGGAGATGGCACGCACGGTGTCTTCACCGATGTGCTTCTGGGTTTCGAGGATCAAGTCCCCACCTTCTCGCTCGATGGTGAGGGCGTCCAAAATTTTGGGGAGGGCAACTCCCTGCGGAAAACTTACATCGACAACCGGTCCGATGACCTGGGCTATGGTTCCTTGTTGAGACATGTGCGAATGGGCGATTTAGCCAATTAAATTCGGCGCAAAAGTACAAGGAAATCCGTGATATTACCAACCTATCTTTGCAAAAGTGAAAGTCCATTTCAACGCACGCGATTTTTCGACGGAAGTCCCGGTGGTATTGACCATTGGAACCTTTGATGGGGTCCATGTAGGGCACCGTGCGGTGCTTGATTTGTTGAAAACTCGTGCGGCTGAATTAAAGGGTGAATCTGTGCTCTTAACGTTCCACCCTCACCCCCGGACGGTCCTACACCCCGAGCACCACCAATTGCAGTTGCTCAATACCATCGAGGAACGGCAGGCATTGCTCGAGCAGGCGGGGCTTGACCACCTCATCATTCACCCTTTTACGGAGGAACTCTCACGCATGACGCCGTTGGAATACGTGCGGGAGCTCTTTGCGGAAGGCATTGGGCCTTCGGTCGTCATCGTCGGGTACGATCACCGGTTTGGCCGCAACCGAGAAGGGTCGTTCGAGAGTTTGACCAACCTGGGCAAGGTATTTGGCTTTGAGGTTGAAGAACTTCCCGCACATACCGTTGAAGACACCCGCGTCAGCTCCACCAAAGTCAGGGAAGCGATCGCGGCCGGCGATGTGGCCCGCGCCCGCCAGTGGCTGGGCCATCCCTACCCGTTCACCGGACGCGTAGTTCGCGGCGAGCAACTGGGACGGAAACTCGGCTTCCCCACGGCCAACCTCGAATGCGAAGAGCCGCTCAAACGGTTGCCTGGTCGAGGAGTCTACGCCGTATGGGCGCGCATCGCCGGAACGGGCGATTGGCAGCCGGCCATGGTCAACATGGGCACCCGACCGACCGTACAGGACGATGGCATCACCGAAACCATGGAGGTGCACCTGCTGGAAGGGGGGCGTCAGTGTTACGACGAGACCATGGAACTCCGGTTCATGGCCCGCCTGCGGGATGAAATGATGTTTGAAGGCCTCAAAGCACTCCAAGATCAGTTGCAACAGGATGCCCAAAAGGCGCGTTCTATCTTAGCCACTGAGCCTGTTCCGGTGCCATGATTCGACTCTCGCTTTTTTCAGTTGTCATGCTTGTGCTCTCCTTCGGAGGGCCAAACGCGGCTGCGCAATCGGTTGATTGGCAGGCTGCACCGGTCTACACGAGCATCGAAAGTGCCGCAGCGGCCCGAGCAGAAGGTCAGCCGGTGTACCGCATTGACCTGACCAAAAAGCGCCTTCGCACCTTTCCGGCTGCTTTGGCCGAATGGACCGAGCTGCGGGAGGTGATCCTGGATCGAAACAAACTCACCCACATCGATGAGGACCTGTCCGGCTGGGCATTCCTCGAGCGCTTTTCAGCGGTCTCCAATTCCCTGGAGGCCTTTCCCGCTTCGGCGATGGCCTGGACCGCGTTGCGCGAATTGGATTTGGGCGACAACGCCATTGATTCCATTCCCCTCGACATCGACCAACTCGGAAGCCTGCGCACCCTGAATTTGTGGTCCAATGTCATCGCCCACTACCCCGCCAGCCTGGGCGACTTGCCCCACCTCGAAACCCTCGACCTCCAGTACAACGACATGACGTTGGAGGAGCAAGAGCTGCTGAAATCGTGGCTCCCGATCTCGGTATCCGTAAACCTTTCAGCGCCATGCCGGTGCGACTTCGATGAGTGATGCGCCCCACACCTGGCACCGGTGGGGTGAACCCCTGGCCGTTGCCCTGAACATTGCCTACACCCTTGGTTACCAGGCCGGAGAGGCATGGGCGTTTCCGGCGGGCGGCTTCGGTAGCGCCCTGTTTCTGGTCATCTGTTGGCAGCGGCAGCTGAAACTCGAGGCTTTCCTCTGGCTGTATTACATCGGCATGGCCGGGTACGGCGCGTGGGCGGTGCAATCCGCTTGGCCCGACCCCCTTCCCACAGCTTCGCTTGAAGCGCATGCACTGTCGATTGGCTTGGGCTTGATTGCCTGGTGGGCACTCAGTCGATTTTTTCAAGGCAAAAGCTGGAGGCCCCGCCTGGATGCATTCACGACCGTCGGGAGTTTGATTGCGACGTATTGGATGCTGCAATTCGTGCACGCCAATTGGCTGTACTGGATTGTCATCAATGCTGTTTCGGTGGTCCTCTACGCAAGCCGCGGGCTCAAATGGGGCACCGGACTGTTCGTTCTCTACACCCTGCTCGCCCTTGAGGGGTGGTTCAATTTCATTCCGCAACTGTGAACGCATCCGCCGTTATCCGCATCGCCGTCACCGGCGTCGAATCCACCGGGAAGACGACCCTGACCGAAGCGTTGAGCGCACGGTTAGGCGGATTGGCCGTGCGGGAATGCGCGCGCTACGATGCGGAGGTCATTGCCGGAAAAGCGACGTTGGCAACGTTGGAACGGCTGGCTCAAGCGCAAGCCGACGCCTGCGAGGCAGCGGTGCAACAGGCGGCCACTGCAGGAGCGACATGCGTGGTTTCTGATACGGATGCGCTGGTGCTGCAATTGTGGGGCGAGCATGCTTTTGACCAGACGCCTGCCGGGTTGGGTCGGCTCCAAGCCTGGCCCGACCTGACCTTGCTATGTGCACCGACGATTCCATGGGAAGCCGACCCGCTCCGGTCCATGCCCCGCCTTGAAGACCGAGTGGCCCTGCACGCGGCTTATGCGCAGGCGGTTGCCGCATTGCCTGCATATGCTATCATCGACGCGACAATGCATGAAAAAAGGCTCGACCAAGCGGTACGAGCCTTTCAAAATTTTGTGGTCAACCGCGATTAGCGGATGATGAACTTCACAGGAATGGTGTACTGAACACTTACCGCCTTGCCGCGCTGTTCCCCCGGTTCGAAGGTGGGCAAGCTCTCCACCACGCGGATCGCTTCGGCGTCCAAGCGGGAATCGACTTCACGCAAAACGCGGACGTCTTTCACCTTGCCATCTTTACCGACGACGAAGTAGACGAACACCGTGCCTTGAATTCCTGCATCCTTGGCAATCGGTGGGTACTTGGTGTTCTTGGAAACGTACTTGATGATTTCCAACTGCGTGCACTGGTGGCGCTCATCACCACGCAGCTTTTTGCAGTCACCCATCGCCGGCATGTTCTCAACAATCATGAACGGCACGTCCTCTTCCTCTTCCTCGTAATCCTCGATGATTTCGATTTCGGTATCCTCGTCCAGTTCGATGTCCTCGATTTCCAATTCCTCCTCAATCTCTTCCTCGTCGTCGACGATTTCAATCACCGTCGTCTGTTGAGGCGGTGGAGGTGGGGGTGGCGGCTGAACAACGTTCACCGGAATCTCTTCGTCTTCGAGGAGATCCGCTTCGAAGTCGATGGCTCGTGTGATGGCCACATCGTACGAAGTCCACGCCAATGCACTGAGCAACAGCGAAAGCGAGGCCACGAAGCCGATGGCTTTCCATGCGCCGCGCTTGTTTTCCAAGTTCGCTTCAGGAGTTTTTCTGCTGAGCATGATTCGAGTAATTGGGCCTCGAAATTACGTCAAGAAACGCATACCGAGGAAGTTTTATCGTGTTAACCTGTGGTCCGTCAGTTCCAGCAGCCATAGATGCCGCGAAAAGCGACCCGTCCAGCGAGCACACCCGCACCATCAGCGAGGATGTCGCCCCAACTGGCTTCACGGCCAACGAACCACACGTCTTGTGCAAATTCCAGGCCAATTCCGTAGAGGACGAGGGCCAATCCCGCGTACCACTTGTACTTGCGGATGGTGCCCGTTTTGCCCAAGGCAACAAAGACGCTGGACGACAGCACCGCGAACATGGCCAGGTGTATGGCTTTATCCACGTGAAGTAAATCGAGCAGGGTTTCTTGTGGGAGGTCTGTACCGGGGATGGCGTGCAAACCAAAAATCAGCAACGCCCACGTCAAGGGCATAACCAGGTGCCGAAGCTGTACCTCTCGGCTGATGCCGGTATCGTTGAGGTCGCCTCGCATGATCGGTTAGCCAATCAGTTCGGCGTACCCTTCATGGGAGAGCAATGCCGCGACGTCGTCGGGGTTTTCGACGCGCATTTTGATGATCCATCCTTCCCCATATGGATCGCTGTTCACCGATTCTGGGGCATCCTCGAGCGCCTCGTTGAATTCAATCACTTCACCCGCCACTGGAGCGAACATATCGCTGACCGTCTTGACGGCTTCGATGGTCCCAAACACCTCATCTGCCGCCACCGACTCATCGACGGTATCGACTTCGATGAATACGATGTCACCGAGTTCGCCTTGGGCGTAATCGGTAATTCCAATGGTGGCAACGTCGCCTTCCAAGCGCACCCACTCGTGCTCCTTGGTGTAACGCAGATCGTTCGGGATGTTCATGACTTATTGATTCAAGTTGAAGCGCAAAGCTACTCCAGAACGGATATTCGACGTAGCAAATGACGTCGAGATGTACGGGTTCGTAATCTGGTGGTCGTAGAACGCCCGCATCGTCAATTTGTCCGACACTTCGAGGTCTGCCGACATCTTGATGGACACCAGTTTTTGACCGGCCGTCACCTGGTTCTGGCGCTCCTCCATCTTGCGGATGATGGTGCGGTTGTCCCGTACGTTTACGTCCGCTCGCAACACGAGGTCGGTCTCCTTCAGCATCTTGACTGGAAGTTTACCGTAGGTCTTGATGAACGGATTGGGCACGTCCTTGAATTTGTACCCAAATCCAATCACCAGCCCCTCGCTCTTCGTTTCTGTGATCTGGTAATTCGTCAACCCAAAGGCGACGTTGCGGTCGCGCTTGAGTTCCACCTTGAATTGCGGTTCGTTCTCTCCTTCGGTCTTGATTGTCATGTCCACACCAATGAGCGGCGATAGCTGTTCACTCAAGCTCACGACGTTGAATTGACGCTCCGAGATGAAGTTGCCGAATTCGCTTTGGTCGACAGCCGTTGGCAATCCGTTCGCATCCTCCGCGTAATTGAGGTTGGTCACATAATTCGTGGTTAGCGTCGAGCGGTAGCTGTGGTTCAAGTTGAACCGCTTGAAGTACTGCTTGAAAAATTCGTTTTTGGTCAATCCGTCGTAGCTCACCCGCCAGTTCGGCGCGACCGGTGTGTTAAAGACGTCGAGTGGAACTTCCTGCGGATCGATGCCGAGGTAGGCCGCTACAAATGCCGGAATGGTCACGTCTTGGCTCGTGCCGCCGAAGCCCTCGTAGTAGCCGGTATTCTCCGGCTCGTCCAATTGGTAATTCTCCTCGTTCAGGCGCTGTGACACAATGATGCGGTGGGTTTTGAGGAAGCTCTCCCACAGGTCCGAATTGAATTCGTCCTCCACGTCGTCCTCCACAAACGCCGTATTCCAACTCAGCACGGTCGCCGAGAACTGCCCGGTCTCGTTGGGCGAGTCGTACACAAAGTCATTCAGCACCTCATCGTACCGGAAGAAGCTGGTGTAGTTCTGGCTGATGTTTCGGTTGGCCGTCAATTCAATCTTCAAATGCTTGATCGGCTCCAAATTGGCGCGCACATTGAATTGCTCCTGGTACGTCTGGTTGTACTGTTGGTTCTGCAGGGGCAGTTCGACCAACCAGCCATTCTGTGCAGCGTCGGTGGCGAAATCCCGAACCTGGACGCCTTGCCAGTTGGTGTTTTGGTGGCCCAGTACGAATAGGGCTCCCGGTGCCAGCAACTGTTCGTCCATGCCGACAAAGCGGGCGCGTCTGCCGTAACCCGGCAAGAGCATGCCCTCGTTGCGGGAGAACGTACCGGATACATTCTGGACACTCGCGATCAAACGCACGAGGGTAGCCAGTGGATTGATTTCGAGCTTGATCTTTTCTTCTTCCTCGGCATTGCCAAATCCATCCCGGTCCTCGTTTCGGATGTCGTTGCGCGTGGGTGCGCGGCGCGGCGGATTCAGCAAATCCTTCACGCCGGGTATCTTCTTGTACAGGTTGGCAAAATTGGCCTGGGCGTTCAAGCTCAAGTTGCGCGAGTTCTGAATCGTGTTGCCCAAGCTGTCCTGCGAGAATGGCGCTCGGTCCCAACGGTATGAACCTTGGTACCGGATGTCACTCGAGATGAAATTGACGATGGGCAACTTGTCGAACGGCAGCTTATACGTACCCGTCACGTTGTGGTTGTACGTCGTGATTTCACCTGCGTTCTGCAGGTTGACCAAAACCGAATCTTTGTACGCCTGGTAGGCATCTGCATCCTCGCGGTTGATTTCACCCGCGGGTTCACCCACCAGCGCCTGCGCCTGGCCGGTGTAATCGAACTTCAAGGCCTTGGTCAAATCGTACTTCAGGGCGTAGTTGCGCGACCACTGCCACGTCTTCATGACCTGGGTGTTGATCAACAAGTCCGTTTCGATGCCCAACAATTCTTCCGTGTTGTTCCGCACGCGGCTCGTCTCGTAGATTCGGTTCATCTGGGTACCGACCGTGAATTGCTTCGGGAACAGGTAAAAATTGAAGTCCGCCAACCACTTGAGCGCTTCGTACTTCCGAATGAAGCCCACCTTGCGGAAAGGCATGAAGTTCTTTGGAGAATGTGAGAAGTTGTAGTTCAACCCTCCTCGGAACTCCCGGTTGATCTGGTACTCTGTGTTGACATCGCGGTTGAAGGCTTCGATGTAACTAAAGTTCGCTGAGAAATTCCCCGGGTCGAAAAGCTTCAATAGGCCGAATCCCGAGCCGCCGCCGCCGCGCGCCGAACCACCGCCACGGGCCGAACCGCCGCCGCGCGCCGATCCACCACGGCCTCCGCCCATGTCGACGTTGCCATCGGTCACGTCGCCGTTTTTGTCACCGCCTTTGCCTCCTTTGCCGTCCTTTCCGCCACGAGCGCCGGCTCCGGCACCGCCGCGGTCTCGGTTGCGGTCTCTTGAGCCGCCTCCACCTGATCCGAATTGGGGATCGATTTTGATGTTCGAGAAGTTAATGGACTTGAGCTGGTTGACCGTTTGGGCGTTGTTTTGACGCTCTTCAGAGAGGCCTTGCTGTTCAGCCATCTCAATGTCTGGGGACAACGGATCAAACTGAGGCGTTGACACCTCCTGAGAATAGCCTAAGTACATCGGCAACGTCACGCCCAATTTCTTCGGCAACAGTTTGCCCAGCTGCAAGGTGCCCGACGCGTCAATGGCCTGAATCGTTTCGCGCTGACGTTCCTGAATGCGCTGTTCCAACCCGCCAAATCCAGGCGTAGACATGTTCGCAGCGACGCTAACGTTTCCGAGGTCGGCCAGCTTCGCATTCATCTGTGCCGTCACGGCCCATCCGCCTTTCTGATTGAAGTCGGCGAGGCGCATTTCGTTCACCCACACCACACTGCACTTGTCCAGGCCGTCGTCATCGGAATCGAAGACGTTGTCGTCCTTGTCCGGGTTGCGCACGCCCACCATGACCATGACCACGTTGGCCAAGTTGGGGTTCCCCTTTACCGAGAGGCGCGCATTGTACTCGGAGTCCAGTCCCTCGTATTCTTCAAACAGCGGGTAGCCGGCCGGCCGCTCGATTTTCAGGTTCTGCAGCTTACGGAACTCGATGTCGATGTTATTCTGGGCTGGCCAAATCAAGTCTTCGTCCCCGGTGTTCCAGGGCGTGACCTTCATCGGAATTTCGTACTCGTAGTAGTTGTTTTCGAAGTCGTTCCCCAAACGGATGAAGCACGTCAAGTCATCGTCGTTGAGCGGCGTCCCATCCGGACCAGCCTCGGCGTGCACGTACATCCGCAAGCGTTTGTACATCCGCATGTCGAAGTTGATGTTGCGGTACGCTCCGCGGGCGTCCCCATCTTTCAGTCCGCACACGGCCATTTCGAGCGATTGCTCGTTCAACCGGCGCTGGTTGGCCGTCCCCACGTCAATTTCCCGGATGATACCCGGAGGCGTCACGTACGGCACCGGCTCACGGTTACCATTTTCTTCGATGTTGACAGCGCTGATAGCAAATGAAGTCGAAGACGGATCATCCGGCTCCACCTCCTGCGGACCGGCCAACGACTCGAGGTATCGGCGCCATTCGCCGCGGATGAGCTCGAGGCGCGCAAAACGCAGCGTCACCGGCTCCGTCCACCCCTTCATGAACATGCGGATGAAGCGAATGGAACGGAAGTCCGTGATGCCGCCGATGCGGTTGTCAAACTCCCGCACCGGAATCTTGAACTGGTACCAACGGATCGTGCGGTCTTGATCGTCAGCCGTGGTGACGACCTGCTCAAACGTATCCGTGATGTAGTTGCTTCCTATGTTGTACTCCCCCAGATCCTGCGGGCGTAAGGAGACCTTGTATTGGAAATAGCTCTCAATGGTCGAGAGGGTGATGTCCTGGTTGATGTCCTCCGTGTTCGGGATCGTGGTAGAGGTAATGGGGTATCCATTTGGAGACCCCGTGTTGGAGTTGTTCTCGTACCCGTTGAACCGCTCGTACCGCTGCAGGATGGTCTCCTCATTGGCCTGCGCCTCAGGATCGCGGAAGTAGCGGAAATTGTCCGCGGACGGGTCGCTGACGATGTCGGCATAGGCGTCAGGCGTCACCCAATCGGCAATGTCTGAAAGCCATTCGGAGAAGAACCCTTGCTCCTCGGCGTCGGGCAAGCCATCGAGACCAACGTCCTGCAGTTCATAGTCCCCCGAGGTGTTGTCAAACGCATTGACCACGTTGAACGTCGTAGGGTCTGGGTACACCCCCCAAACGCCTTCCAATGTGGGCAAGTCGGGGTTGTTGGCCGAAGGCAATCCGTTCTCGTAGGACAACTGGCTGTCGTTGAGCACATCCTCGGATACGTTTCCGAGGTTGATGTAGAAATCCCCTCCGGTGAAGTTTTCCGAATCCTCATTGAACGGATCCATTAACCAAAACTGGAGGTATTCGATGTTGGCCATCTCAAAATCCGTGGTGGTCAACGCACGCTGGATTCCGCCCCAACGGCTGCTCGGATCGGCCAGCGCCCCTTCTACAGTTAGACCAGCGGAAATGCCGTCAGCACCCTCGGGCACTTCGTAGTTGTACTGCCCTCGCTCCTCCGGACGGAAAGTCAAATCAAGCGTTGGGATGTTGGGCGGCGTACCGGTGGGCAATTCCCGGTTGGGGAACACCTCGCCTTCGAGGACTTCCCGCGTTCGGTGGTCGCTCTTGATCTCCGCACTCACCTGTCCATCCTGCAAGCCCGACCCTCGGAAGAGCTGAGGATCAACGGTGTACCAGCTCAACGCTGCCCGGTTGTAGTTGTAGATCAGGCTGTCTTCCAAATTGCCTTCGGGGAAGAGGTTGGGCTGCAGTTTCGGGGTCGAGGCCAAGAACCACCGGTTCACCGAACGGATGTCGATGGCAGACTGGCTACCTTCAAAATCATCGATGTACGCGTTTCCATCCTGACCAATGGCCCGGCTGTGGCCCGGAATCAAGTACGCCGCTTCTGCAGCGATGTCAATGCTCGAGGCCGCACTCGTTTCGTAGAATGGCAAAGCATCGACCAGCTCCGTCAAGAATTGACTCTCCGACTGGTAGCTGAAGTCCGCACCGACGATGGAGTTATTGACTGGCTCGTTGCCGATGTTGACCTTTTGGGTCAACGGACGCTCGCGGAGGTTGAGCATCGTCGCACCCATATTAAAGCGGTCCCCAATGGCATAGTCGAACCGCGTTCCCATCATGGTCTTGGTTTGGATGCTGAACAGCGAATTGCTCTCGAGCGATACCTTGATGTTGCGGCCGGATTCCAGCAACCCGTCGTTGATGATGCGCACCCGTCCCAATTGGTAATCAACCGTGTAGTCCTGGTTCTCAATCAAGCGAACGCCACCGGCCGTGACCGTCACCGATCCTTCCGGAATGTTCATGGCCTGCAGAGCAATCTCACTGCTCGTCTGGCTTTGGAATTCCCCTTTGATGCTGAAGCGATTGAGCGAGGGAATCTGCTGCGCCGCGGTCTTGGTGCTGTCGTAGAGCGGTTGGAAGACGATGCTCTCAATCAGGTTGGCAGCAAGGTCCGGATCTTCTACGCGTTCCTAAATCTCCCGGGCCAAATTGGAA
>CALKYI010000496.1 GCA_938003665.1 uncultured Flavobacteriales bacterium | reverse complement strand
GAGGTCCCACGATCAGTTTGGGGGTGGGCCGTCCTTTACCAAGTACCTCGAGCCAAGTTTCGGTTTGCTCTCGGCGGGTAAATCGGCTGTGGTAGACGTGCAAAAACGCGGCAAAATGATGGGACAGTCGCTGGATGAGCTGGGTGGTCAACGCGATTTCAGGAACAAGGAAAAGCACCGTTTCGCCGCGCTCGAGGGCATCGGCAATGAGGTGGATGTACACCTCGGTCTTCCCCGATCCGGTGACGCCGTGCAGCAACGCCATACGCCCAGCCTGCTGGCTTGCCCGCAACGCCGTGTACGCCTCCGATTGGTGGGCACTCAATGCCGGCAGTGGAATCGATGCACTGGAGCCCATTTGCTCGCTGGCATCCACCACGCGTTCGTCCCGTTCCCAAAGCCCTTTGGCTTCCATGCGTTTGACTGCTGCTGCATCGGCATCTGCCAGCACCAAAACTTCCTTTTCAGACACGATGGCATCGCGTTCGACGCCTTGCTCCTCCAACAACTGCAGGAACGCGGTCAAAATGCGCGCTTGCTTCGGAGCTCGTCGGTCCAATTCATCCAAGGCCGCGCCCAATGCTGCTTCGTCGCGCAACGGCTCCGGCAATTGGAGGGTGCGTTCCGTCTTGGGTTTGTAGCGTTCTTTCCATTCTTCTTCCGAGACAATCAGCTGCGCTTGCACCAGTTGATTGACCCAACGCTGCGGGTGCTTCATGTCCAACACCTCAGCCGCTTCAGAAAGTTGAATGCCCTTGCGCAATTCAATCG
Organism: uncultured Flavobacteriales bacterium; assembly: GCA_938003665.1. Lineage (GTDB taxonomy): Bacteria > Bacteroidota > Bacteroidia > Flavobacteriales_D > Sanyastnellaceae > UA16. The sequence continues at coordinate 7,272 of CALKYI010000496.1, read as the reverse complement.
CGTCGAAGAGCACTTGCGCCTGGGGCGCTAGGCCGCGCAAGTCATCGAGGTTGGCTTCGGGGTGCACCACGAGTCGGGTTTGACTGGACAATTTCAGGCCGCTGGGCATTGCCGCCGCCATCACTTCGCCGCGCGTACACATGTAATACGCGGCCATCCATTCCCACATGCGGAGTTGGCCCGACGTTACCACAGGACGGTCATCGACCACGGCGTCCATGGGACGGGCTGCATAGCCCTTGGGGGGCTCTTGGTGCAAGCGGCAAACCACCCCTGTGTAGCGTTTGCGTACCCCCACTTGCACCACCACCCGCATGCCAATCTCCAGCGTCTCGTCCACTCCTTCAGTGGCATACGTGAGGAGGTTGGGCAACGGAAGCGGCACCAACACATCGGCATAGGGAGGCAACGGCATCATGGGTTGGCAAATTGGGAAGAATTATGCAGAGGAACTAACGAACTTGAAGGAAAAAGAACTGTTATTTGGGTATGCCAATGACAGCCAACCCCTTGACCGCAGGAACCCCTGCCCCCGCATTTGAAACAACCCTCCAGGACGGAAGCACGCGCACGCTCGCCGATTATGCCGGCAAGAAACTCGCGCTCTATTTCTACCCCCGGGACATGACACCCGGCTGCACCGCGCAAGCGTGCAATTTGACCGAACATTACGACGGCCTCAGCGAGGCGGGCATCGAAGTGCTCGGCGTGAGCCCCGATCCTGCTGCGAAGCACCTGAAGTTCATCGATAAGTACAGCATCGCTTTTGACCTCGCGTGCGATGAAGACCTGAGCCTCCACAAAGCATTCGGGGTGTGGGGACTCAAAAAATTCATGGGAAAGGAATACGAAGGCACGCACCGCACAACCTTTCTCATCGATGTAAACGGCACCATCGCTTCGGTCATTTTGAAACCGAAGACCAAGGACCACGCCGCGGAAGTCCTCGCCGGATTCGGTCTGTAAACCAAGCCCAACGGCAAACGTGGGTACGTCGTTGACAAAAAACACCCCACTCCGTAAGTTCATTACGATGTAGGTAGGATACCTTCGCTCAAAACACGAAAAAATGTCTGCAGAAGCACAAAAACTCAAAGCACTCCAGTTGACCTTGGACCGCATGGACAAGACCTACGGCAAAGGCACTGTTATGAAGCTCGGTGACGAGGCCGTTGAAAAAGTTGAGGCCATCCCATCTGGATCCCTGACATTGGATCTGGCGTTGGGCATTCAAGGCTACCCAAAGGGACGCGTGGTCGAAATCTACGGGCCTGAAAGCTCGGGTAAGACGACCCTCGCCATCCACGCCATCGCGCAAGCCCAAAAGCAAGGAGGAATCTGCGCCATTATCGACGCGGAACACGCGTTCGACAAGTATTACGCGGAGAACCTCGGTGTCGACACTGAAAACCTGCTCATCAGCCAACCAGACAACGGTGAGCAAGGCCTTGAAATCGCAGATAATTTGATCCGCTCAGGCGCCATCGACTTGATTGTGATTGACTCGGTAGCCGCCCTTACGCCGCGCGCCGAAATCGAAGGTGAAATGTCCGACTCTTCTGTCGGCCTTCAAGCACGTTTGATGTCAAAGGCCCTGCGCAAGCTGACAGGCTCCATCAGCAAAACAGGCTGCTGCTGCATTTTCATCAACCAGTTGCGCGAGAAAATCGGCATCATGTTCGGTAATCCCGAGACCACAACCGGAGGAAACGCTCTGAAATTCTACTCGTCCGTTCGCCTCGACATTCGTCGCTCCACCCAAATTAAGGACGGCGACAAAGTGATGGGTAACCGCACCAAGGTGAAAATCGTCAAGAACAAAGTAGCGCCGCCCTTCCGACGGGCAGAATTTGACATCCTTTACGGACAAGGCATTTCCAAATCCGGCGAGATCATTGACCTCGGTGTGGAAATGAACATCATCAACAAGTCCGGCTCGTGGTTCAGCTATGGCGACACGAAGTTGGGTCAAGGCCGTGACGCCGTGCGCGCGCTCATTGAGGACAATCCCGAATTGATGGAGGAACTCGAAACCAAAATCAAAGAAGCCATGGCGCCGGCTCCCAAAGCCGAAGAACCTGTTGAGGCCGTTGAAGCGGTTTAAACCGGTGAGCATGATTCGATTTTCTCGAAACCATATTGAAACCAGGGCTCTCGGATTCGGGGCCCTGGTTTTGCTTTGCGTAACATTCGCTTCGTGCGGCGAAGGCGGTCCGGAGCAAACCGCCGTATCGGTGACTTCCCGAGTCGATTCCCTCGAAGCAGCCATCCTGCAAGCCCCCAACTCACCCGAACCGTACCACGCCCGTGCTCAATACCAAGCGAGCCAAGGCAATCCACAAGGCGCTTTCGAAGATTGGGGCTTGGCGTTGAAGGCTGACTCCACCTTCGCTCCTGCTTGGGAGAACCGCGCTGACATGCTCTACCGCATGCAGAACATGGAAGCGTGCCTCGAAGAGCTCAATGCCTGCATCCGGTTCGCTCCCGAAAGCACGCCTTGCTTGATGCGTCGAGCCGAATTCAACATCCATTTGAATCAATTTGAACGGGCCTTCGACGATCTGAACCAAGCTCTTCGGATCAACGATCAGCTCCACGAGGCCTATTGGATGAAAGGGAAAATCTATGCCGCCAACGGCGACACCGAAAGAGCAATCAGCTCCTTCCAGACGGCCATTGAAGTCAATCCGTCCTTCTTCGACGGCTTCATTTCACTGGGCATTTTCCTTGCAGAACTCGGCGATCCCGTAGCAGAGGAATTCTACCGTTCGGCCATTGAATTGCGCCCAATGTCAGTGGAGGCCAAGTACAATTTGGCGATGTTCCTGCAGGAAGAACAGCGGTTGGATGAAGCCTTGGAAACGTACCGCGCCATCTTAGCGCTCGATTCCACCAATGCTACGGCTTCCTTCAACCAAGGCTACATTCATTTGGAGTACTTCGCCCAGTACGACAGCGCTGCGTATTGGTTTACCGAAGCAATCAAGCGACTGCCCTACTACCACCAAGCGTTTTTTAACCGTGGCTTGGCTCGCGAGAGCTTGGGCGACCGGTCAGGAGCCATTTCGGATTATTCGGAGGCGTTGCGGATCAAGCCGGACTACACCGTCGCGGCGTTGGCCAAAGACCGCGCGCTCAAGGCCAATTGACCTCCACTCCGGCACCCAATCAATTGCATAAAAAAACCCCGGAATCGCCCGGGGTTTTCAGTTCTTAAAGACTGCTGATTACGATTCCAGCTCGTCAAGTTTCTTTTGAGATCCCGTGAAGCCTGGATCCAATTCCAAGGCCTTCTCATAACACGCACGTGCATTCTCGTTGTCACCTTGCTTGGCGTAGAAGTCGCCCATGCTGTCATGGGCATTGGCCACTTCAGGTGCCAAGCGCACATACATCTTGAAGCATCTTTCGGCCGCTTCCATATCGCCTTGACGCATGTTCAAGTAGCCGAGCAGGTTGTGTGGACCGCCCAATGAACTCCAGCGTTCAGTCGCTCGCTCCAGCAACTGACGCGCCGCTGCATCATCGTCTCCCATCAATTGCCAGGCAAGGTTGACCTGGTTGAGGGGAGAGTCTGGGGCGAGGTTGTGAGCAATCCGTGCATTTTCAACTTGGTCTCCATAATCATCGGAGTGCGACATCAAGTAATGCTTGGTCGCAGGGTCCGTGGCTTTCTCCACAGCCGCCTTCACATGGGTATTCCACGCCTCGGCATCGCTTTTGAACCAAGCGCGCCACAATTGGCCCACGTGGGCCATCGCCATGGTAGGATCGACCTCGAGCAACGAGTCGGACAAAGCGCCTGCAGCATTGCCGTCGCCTTGCAGACTCATCCAAAGCATGGAATTGCAGAGCGCTTCTGCGCCGTCCACTTCCGAGTCGATTGGGATGTAGTTCCGTGCGAGCTGACCGTGATCTTGGTGGAACCAACGGTCCCAGCGGATGCGGTCGGCATCGCGCACAACCGTGCCGTGAAACGAGCGATGCCCCACTTCACCGAAGTTGTAGAAGTGCACGACACCCATAACACTCGCGGCGGCTCCGTACAATTGAACGTCCATAACCTCTACTGTAACGGAATCTTCATAAAACCATTCGCCATCGACATTGGACAGGTCGGCGTTCATCGGCTCTGACTGGCCCGCTCGGAAGTACTTCATCTCCTCAGAAAGGCCAGCGATATAGGGTTCAACGGCAGCATCGTAGCCCACTTGGCTTTCGATGTGGTTGGTGACGAAGGCATTGACTTCGTCCTGGGTCAACGGTGCACCGCCTCCGGTGCACCCCCACAAAACAGCGCACGCAGCGCTCATGATCATGATGTGTCTCATTCGTAAGGGTTTGTGACGCAGGTTACAAAGCATTTCCATACAATCCAAATCCGTAACACTATGGCAACAAAAAAGCCGGCTTGCGCCGGCTTTTCTTATGCTGGGGTTCCAGCTTTATTTGACCTGATCCACGACGGCCTTGAAGGCGTCTGGGTGGTTCATGGCGAGGTCCGCCAACACCTTACGGTTCAGTTCGATTCCTTTCTTTGAGCACTTGCCCATGAATTCGCTGTAGGACATTCCGTGCTGGCGAGCTCCGGCGTTGATGCGCTGGATCCACAAGGAACGGAATTGACGCTTGCGCTGCTTACGTCCTGAGTAAGCGTACAACAAGCCTTTTTCTACGGCGTTCTTGGCGACGGTCCAAACGTTCTTGCGGGCACCGTAGTACCCTTTGGCCATCTTGAGGATTTTTTTACGTCGCGCCCTCGATGCGACTGAATTGGTTGCTCTTGGCATTTTAAAGTGTTTTTTTGGTAGGCGGCGCTGGCGAAATCCAGTCTTGAAAGCCGATTACCGGGTTAAACGTACCAGGGGTGGTTAAATCGGTTGGAGGTGCTTATGCACAAAGTTGGCGCTTAATGCTCTTCTCGTTGGTCTTGTCAACCGTGGTCGAGTGCGTCAAATTACGCTTCTGCTTCGTGCCCTTCTTGGTCAAGATGTGACTCTTGAAGGCGTGCTTCCGCTTGATTTTCCCAGTCCCCGTGAACTTAAAGCGCTTTTTGGCGCTTCCTTTTGTTTTCATCTTCGGCATGGCCTTAGATTTTATGGTTATTAGTTTTTCTTCGGATTGAACATGACCGTCATGCGCTTTCCCTCGAGTTTCGGCAGCTGTTCAACCGTTCCGTATTCCTCGAGTTCCTGCGCAAACTTCAAAAGCAAAATTTCTCCTCGCTCCTTGAACACAATGGTTCGACCGCGGAAGAAAACGTACGCCTTGAGCTTGGAGCCCTCTTGCAAAAATTTCTTGGCGTGCTTCAGCTTGAATTGGAAGTCGTGGTCGTCCGTGTTCGGTCCGAAACGGATTTCCTTGACTACCACCTTCTGCTGCTTCGCTTTGATTTCTTTCTGCTTCTTTTTCTGGTCGTACAGGAACTTCTTGTATTCAATGATGCGGCAAACGGGCGGATCTGCCTTGGGGGAAATTTCCACCAAATCCAATTCCATCTCCCGCGCCAGCTGTATGGCGTCGCGCGTATTCATGACGGCAGGCTCGACATTGTCGCCTACCACACGCACCTGCGCCACGTCAATCTTGTCATTGATGCGGTGAAGATCCTCTCTTCGAACGCGGCCCCGGTAAGGGGTCCTTTTCCTTCTAATCGCTATGACGCTACAGTTTTAGTGATACTTCTGTTATTTCAACATCTCCGCAATCTCCGAGCGAATGTGCTCCGCGAATGCTTCGACGCTCATGCCTCCCAAGTCGCCTTCTCCCTGCCTGCGCACGGATACAGTTCCTTCGTTGGCCTCGTTTTCTCCCAGGATGAGCATGTAGGGAACCTTCTCCAATTCGGCATCCCGAATCTTCTTTCCCACCTTCTCTGACCGGTCGTCAACGAGGGCGCGAATATCGTGATTTTCAAGGACTTTTGAAACCCTTTCCGCATATTCGTTGAAACGGTCGGAAATCGGCAGGATTTTGACCTGTTCTGGGGTCAACCACAGCGGGAACTTTCCAGCGCAGTGTTCGATGAGGATGGCCACGAATCGTTCCATGGATCCAAACGGCGCGCGGTGGATCATCACCGGGCGGTGCTTGGCGTTGTCTGCACCGACGTATTCGAGCTCGAATCGCTCCGGCAAATTGTAGTCAATCTGCACCGTACCCAACTGCCACTTTCGACCAATGGCATCGCGCACCATGAAGTCGAGCTTCGGCCCGTAGAATGCGGCTTCCCCGAGTTCAACCACCGTTGTTAGTCCCTTCTCATCGGCTACTTCTTGGATGGCTTTTTCGGCCTTGTCCCAATTGGCATCTTCCCCAATGTACTTGCTCGGATTGTCCGGGTCGCGCAGGCTAACTTGGGCGATGAAATCTTCGAACTGCAGCGTGCGGAAGATGTACAAAACGAGGTCGATGACCTTGCCCACCTCCTCTTTCACTTGGTCGACGGTACAGAAAATGTGCGCATCGTCCTGGGTGAAGCCCCGTACGCGGGTCAACCCGTGCAATTCGCCGGATTGCTCGTACCGATATACCGTACCGAACTCTGCAAACCGAACCGGCAGGTCACGGTAGCTGCGGGGACGCGACTTGAAAATCTCGCAGTGATGCGGACAGTTCATCGGCTTGAGCAGGTACTCCTCGCCTTCAGCCGGCGTATTGATGGGCTGGAAACTGTCCTCCCCGTACTTGGCATAGTGGCCGCTGGTGATGTACAATTCTTTGTTGCCGATGTGCGGTGTGATGACGCCTTCGTACCCGGCCTTGCGCTGAGCCTCCTTCAAAAACGCTTCGAGCCGCATCCGCAGATCGGCGCCTTTCGGCAACCACAGCGGCAAACCCTGGCCCACCTTCTCAGAGAAGTGGAACAAGTCCATCTCCTTCCCCAACTTTCGGTGGTCCCGGGCCTTGGCCTGCTCGAGCAATTCGAGGTATTCCTTCAGCTCTTGCTTTTTCGGGAACGTGATGCCGTACACGCGGGTCAATTGCTTCTGAGATTCGTCGCCTTTCCAGTAGGCACCTGCAATGGACATGACTTTGCACGCCTTGACGAAACCCGTGTGGGGCATGTGTGGCCCACGGCATAGATCCGTGAAGTTTCCTTGGTCGTAAAATGTGATGGTCCCGTCTTCGAGGCCTTCCAGCAAATCCAATTTGTACTCATCCCCCTTCTCTTGGAAGTACGCCAAGGCTTCAGCCTTGCTCATTTCACGGCGGATGTAGGGATTCTTTTGCTTGGCCAATTCCATCATTTTGGACTCGATGGCCGGAAAA
>CALKYI010000495.1 GCA_938003665.1 uncultured Flavobacteriales bacterium | reverse complement strand
GACACCACGAACTGGAAGCCCAATGCGCGCCTCGTGGTGACGTGGAGCGAATAGGTATTGTTGTTAAATTCGTATTGCGATGTGCGGTATTGTTGGATACATAGGTGATAAAGACTGCTTTCCTATTCTCATCAAAGGGTTGCAGCGACTCGAATACCGCGGATACGACAGCGCTGGTGTTGCTGTTTTTGATGGCACGGATGCCATTCAAGTAAAAAAGAAAAAAGGAAAGGTCGAAGATCTCTTGTCCTTCGTTGGCGACGAATTTCCAGCCGGTTCCATGGGCATCGGGCACACCCGCTGGGCCACCCACGGGCCACCCAACGACGTCAATGCCCACCCGCACACCGCGCGGTTTGGACGCCTCGCCATGATCCACAACGGCATCATCGAGAATTACGAGTCCCTCCGCACCAGCCTCGAGGCCAACGGCCACGCCTTTGTGAGTGATACGGATACCGAGGTGCTCATCCACCTCATCGACGAAGTCCAAAACCGATCAAACGCCCCCATCGCCGACGCCGTGCAAATGGCCCTCAAGGAAGTGGAAGGCGCTTACGCCATCGCCATCATTGACGCCAACGAGCCCGATTTGCTCATCGCTGCACGCAAATCCAGCCCCCTCGTCATTGGAGTAGGTGAAGAGAATGAGTTTTACATCGCTTCCGATGCGACGCCCATCATCGAGCACACGCAAAACGTCATCTACTTGGACGACGAAGAGGTCGCGGTCATGCACCGTCAAAACGGCCTAACGATTCGTAATCTTCAAAACACCGTGATCACGCCGGAGATTCACGAGCTCGAAATGCAGATTGAAGCCATCGAAAAGGGCGGCTTCGACCACTTCATGCTCAAGGAAATCTTCGAGCAACCAAATTCCATCCTGGATTCCATCCGCGGCCGCATGAGCGTGTCCCGGTCGGAAATCAAAATGTCCGGCATCGACGACCACTGGGAAAAATGGGAGGCCGCACAACGCATCCTGATCATAGCTTGCGGCACCAGCTGGCATGCGGGACTGGTGGCTGAATACTTGTTAGAGGATTTTGCCCGAATTCCTGTTGAAGTGGAATACGCTTCAGAATTCCGGTACCGCAACCCCATCATCCGTCCAGATGACGTGGTCATTGCTATTTCGCAGTCGGGTGAGACGGCCGATACGCTCGCTGCCATTCAATTGGCGAAGCAACAAGGCGCCCATGTTTTTGGTGTGTGCAACGTCGTCGGATCAAGCATCGCCCGCGAAACGGACAGCGGGGCATACACCCACGCCGGTCCCGAAATTGGCGTTGCTTCAACAAAGGCGTTTACAGCACAGCTGACTGTCCTCACCTTGATTGCCATGCTAGTCGGCAAGAAGAAGGGCCAGCTCTCTGCCCAACGGTTCAACCGCCTCTTGGTTGAACTCAACACCATCCCGGAGAAAGTCCAAAAACTGCTCGAGCAAGACACCCGGATCAAGGAAATCGCCAGCCACTTCGTCAATAGTGAAAATGCCCTGTACCTCGGCCGCGGTGTCAACTTCCCTGTGGCATTGGAAGGCGCGCTGAAGCTCAAAGAAATCAGCTACATCCACGCCGAAGGCTACCCCTCGGCGGAGATGAAACACGGGCCGATCGCCCTCATTGACGAGGAAATGCCCGTCTTCTTCATCGCAACCGCCGACGACGTCTACGAGAAAATTGTTTCGAACATCCAAGAAGTCAAAGCCCGTGGTGGACGCCTCGTCGCCTTGGTATCTGCAGGGAACCAGGACCTGAAGCAATTGGCTGAATTCGTCATTGAGGTGCCGAAAACGGATCAGGCGCTAGCTCCTCTTCTGACCGTAGTGCCGTTGCAGCTACTGAGCTACCACATCGCCGTGATGCGCGAATGCAATGTGGATCAGCCTCGCAACCTCGCCAAGAGCGTAACGGTTGAGTAATTCCGAATCTTTTTCAAGAACCTACCGACGGGCATCATCCGCGGACATCGAGGGCTTGGAGTCGTGCCGTCAACGTGCTATCCGGGCTTGCCCGGGGTACACTTCGAAGCAATTGCTCATTTGGGCTGAGTCCGTGCCGGATTGGTCGCGGCTCATCCCGCACACGATCTTGGTTGAAGTCGACGGCACCATCGCTGGATTTTGCAGCGCTACCGTTGAGGAGTTACTGTACTTGTACGTTGCACCAGAATTTCAACGACAAGGCGTCGCTGGGCATTTAGTGAGCAAGATGGAGCGTCCGGGCATGCGGTGCGATTGCAACCCGCATTCTGCTCGCGTACTCGCCAAACGCGGATGGGAGCG
>CALKYI010000494.1 GCA_938003665.1 uncultured Flavobacteriales bacterium | reverse complement strand
ATGCGTTCAGGGGAGTTTGGTTTCACCAGTGTCATGGTGTGGGGGTTCTTTGGTGGAAACAAGCAGCGATGGGTGCAGGTTCAGACAAAGCAAAAAAGGTCCGGGTGGGGGACCTGCTCCCCCACCTGGACCTGAGATCGGTTAAAGTATGTGCTTACTTAAGCTCAACTTCAGCACCGGCTTCTTCGAGTTGCTTCTTGAGTGCTTCGGCTTCGTCCTTCGCAACTCCTTCCTTTACAGGACCTGGAGCACCGTCAACGATTTCCTTAGCCTCTTTCAACCCGAGACCGGTGAGTTCCTTTACAGCCTTCACTACTGCGAGCTTCGCAGAACCTGCAGCCTTAAGGATTACATCGAATTCAGACTTCTCTTCGGCACCGCCGCCTTCGCCACCGCCACCAGGGCCAGCAGCAACTGCCACTGCTGCAGCAGCAGGCTCGATTCCGTATTCGTCTTTCAAAATTTCGGCAAGCTCATTCACCTCCTTTACGGTGAGGTTGACCAAGCTTTCTGCCATTGCTTTCAAATCAGCCATGATTGTTGATTGAATTATTTGGTTCTAAATTGATTGAATGTTGTCAAGCACCTCGGGATTCCAAGGCTTTGACCAAACCGGAAATGGTATTGCCACCTGATTGCAACGCACCCAAGACATTCTTGGCTGGCGACTGCAACAACGTAACAATCTCGCCCAAAAGCTCTTCCTTCGACTTGATCGAAGTCAATGCTTCCAGTTGGTTCGCTCCTACATAGCAGGCTTCTTCTACATATGCCGCTTTCAGAACAGGCATCTCATGCTTCTTCGCGAATTCCTTGATCAACTTCGCAGGGGCATTCCCTACATCGCCAATCATCAAAGCCGTCTGGCCCACGAGGGAACCGTACAACTCTTCGAAATTCTTCTCTTCGACGCGCTCCATGGCTTTGCGAAGAAGGGTGTTCTTCACAACGCGTACGGTTACGTCTTTCTTGAAGCTTTCTCGGCGCAGTGAAGTCGTTGTTTCTGCATCCATCCCCGACGCATCGGTGAGGTACACAACGTTCTTCTCCCGCAATACCTCAGAAAGCTCGTCGATCAATTGGTTTTTCTCCTGTCGAGTCATCGTTTTCTAAATTAAGCGGTTGCCGATTTTTGATCTACCTTGATTCCAGGCCCCATGGTTGAGCTCAAAACGACGCTCAACATGTACGTGCCCTTCGCTGCAGATGGCTTCAAACGCATCAGGGTGCTGAGCACCTCTGCTGTATTTTCTTCCAACTTTTTTGCATCGAATGACACCTTGCCTACAGAGGCATGGATGATTCCATACTTGTCGACCTTGAAATCAATCTTTCCAGCTTTAACATCCTGGACAGCCTTTCCAACTTCCATGGTAACGGTGCCGGATTTGGGGTTTGGCATCAAGCCACGCGGTCCGAGAACTCGGCCCAACGCCCCCACCTTACCCATTACCTGGGGAGTGGTAATAATTACATCAATGTCGGTCCAGCCTCCCTTGATCTTGTCAATGTACTCGTCGAGTCCAACGAAATCCGCACCAGCGTCTTTTGCTTCCTGCTCTTTGTCAGGATTGCAAAGCACGAGCACACGAACCGACTTACCTGTGCCGTGAGGCAAGGAAACCGTTCCACGTACCATCTGGTTCGCTTTTCGTGGGTCAACACCGAGTCGCACAGCAATGTCCACTGTCGCGTCGAATTTGACATTGGAGCACTCCTTCACCAAAGCGGTTGCTTCAGCAAGCGAGTACACCTTGTCAACGTCGACCTTTTCAGCGTATGCTTTTTGGTTCTTTGTTAATTGTCCCATTTTGCGCAGTTATTGACGATTAGAAGGGAGCAGGTCCTTCGACTCGAAGCCCCATGCTGCGTGCTGTACCGGCCACCATTTTCATGGCAGACTCGACGGTAAAGCAGTTCAAATCGGGCATCTTGTCTTCTGCAATAGCGCGAACTTGGTCCCAAGTGACTTTACCCTTTTTAATGCGGTTAGGTTCAGGAGAACCGCCTTTCAATTTGGCGGCTTCCATCAACTGCACCGCAGCGGGTGGAGTCTTGATGACAAAGTCAAACGACTTGTCACTGTAGACAGTGATCACAACAGGGCAAACGCGTCCAGCCTTATCTTGGGTTCTGCCGTTGAATTGCTTGCAGAATTCCATGATGTTCACCCCTTTCGCACCGAGAGCCGGTCCGACAGGAGGTGCTGGGTTGGCAGCGCCACCTCTGATTTGCAGTTTAATGAGTCCAGCTACTTCTTTAGCCATTGGTCATTTATATTGAACAGTCC
>CALKYI010000493.1 GCA_938003665.1 uncultured Flavobacteriales bacterium | reverse complement strand
CATCCGGAAGCACTGGAAACAGCGTGCAGCGATTGATGGTCAAAGGATGCTGACCAAAAAGGCCCAATACGCGCTGAGGGCCTTGACGGTACTGGCTCGGCAGCAGGAGGACGGAGCCGAAGGAACCGGTTGGACGAGCGCAAAAGACATTGTGAAAGTCTCGCCCATGAGCTTGAAGTTCTTGGAGCAGATCCTGGTCGATCTCAAATCGGGTGGCATCATCAAGAGCCGGCGCGGACCATCCGGTGGGCATGCGTTGAGTGTTCCGGCCAAGGAGGTGAAGTTGGCTCGGGTGTTGCGCTTGATGGATGGTCCAATCGCACCATTGTCCTGTGTCAGTCTTCATTTCTACGAGCGATGTGAAGATTGCGTCGAGGAGGACTGTGGACTGCACCGCTCCATGGTGCAGGTGCGGGACGCTCAGTTGGCCATTTTGGAGACGCAATCTGTCGCCGATCTGCTATAACCTACAAAGTTGGTGGGAATTATGTGAAATGCGTATTTTTGGGGCATGGTGCATGTCCATCCGCGCGTTTCTCTTTCCTATCTGCAAGCCCGCTTGCGGGATACCCTCGGTCACCACTCCGAAGGCGCCGTCTTTACGACCTCTTTCAGCAAGGAAGACCAACTCATCCTGTGGGCCATTGCCGAGACCGGTTTGGACATCGGGCTGGTTTCTCTCGATACAGGATGTTTGTTTCCCGGGACTTTGGAAACGTGGCGCAAGACGGAGGCCCACCTCGGGGTGACCATCCAGCGCCTGCATCCGGAGGCTGACGCGGTCCATGATTTTGAAGCCGGCGGAGGCATGACCGCCATCTACGAGGATCGCAACGCACGAAAGGCTTGTTGCGGCATGCGCAAATTGGTTCCGCTTCGAAAGGCCCTGGCCGGGAAGTCCTGGTGGATTACCGGCCTCCGCAATGCCCAGAGCGAGAACCGCTCGGGCATGGAGATGGTGGAGGAGGCGCCCGATTGGGGCTTGGTGAAGTTCCATCCGTTGCTCGATTGGTCGGATGCCTTGGTCGAGGCTGCGATTGCCGAAACGGGCATGCCGGTGAACCCACTTCACGCCATGGGTTATCCGAGCATCGGCTGTGCACCGTGCACACGCCCTGTTTTACCGCATGAGCCCGCCCGTGCGGGGCGCTGGTGGTGGGAGCAGAGCAGCCGTGAATGCGGCCTGCACAAAGGTTGACCGAGGAAGAGGAACGCCTGCAGGAGCCAGGCGGATGGCGCGGTGCTCAGTAGGCGCGCTCGGAA
>CALKYI010000492.1 GCA_938003665.1 uncultured Flavobacteriales bacterium | reverse complement strand
CGAACCACGTCCAACGCATGCCCAAATCCTCGGATGTTGATGAACTTGAAGTAGAAGGTGAAAAAAATGGCTCCCGCAAGCAGCCAGATCAAAACAAAAGGCACCGTCACGCCCGCAAACGAGACTTGAAAGAAAATGACTTTCATGATCGCGTTGGTCAAGGGCTCCATGACCGAATTGATCTTCTCATCAACTGTCGATGCTTGAGCATAAACAGGCTGAACAAGGGCGCTCACAAGCGCAACGAGAGGAAGGAATTTTCGCATGAATCGAAGGGTTATCAATCGTAAGACCTCGAATATACAAAGCAACTCAAACCCCGAACTTCAGAGCGAAGGACTTTGTATTCCGATGAAGTCGTTTAACCGCCGTATTTGGTCCGCCGTTCCCAAAACGAAAAGCTTCATGGACGCTTGAAGGGCCGTGTCTAGCGGTGGGTTGATGACCATCTCCCCCGACGCCTTGCGCAATCCGATGACGTTGACGCCGATGCGATTCCGTGCGTCAATTTCCGCAAGGGTCATGGACTGCAGCCGATCGGGCAATTGCTGCACTTCAATTTCTTCCAAGTTGACGGCGTCTGCACCTTGGATGCGAATATGGTCGAGGAATTCAACTACATCCGGAATGGCGACGAGTGAGGCCATATGAGCACCGCCTACTTGGTCGGGCATGATGACGTTCTGGGCACCGGCCACCTTGAGCTTGCTCACCGCATTGGCATTCGACGCCCGGCTGATGGTCAGAAGGTCAGAACGCCGTTCTTTGGCGGCAAGGACCACGTAGAGGTTTTGGGCGTCATCCGGCAATGTGGTGATCAGGGCTCGCGCTCGGTCTAGTCCCGCATTCAGGAGGTTTTCGTCTTCTGTGGCGTCCCCCGCGAGCACGTGAATCCCTGAATCGCGGAGTTTTTTCACGAGTTCTTCATTGGACTCGATAATGACCACTTCGTGCGCGTGATCCTGAAGTTCCTGCACCGCCTTCTCTCCCACGCGGCCATAACCGCAGACAATAACGTGGTTGTTCATCTCATTCATGATGCGTTGAATTCGCTTGGCACGCAGGCGTTCTCGGTAGTCACCCTCAATGAAAAACTGGGTAACTGCCGTTGCTGCGAAGGTAAATGTGCCAATGGAACTGACAATAAGGACCGCGGTGAACAGCATTCCCCAATCCGAAAGGCTTCGCACCTCACCAAAGCCCACTGTCGAGACCGTAATCACGGTCATGTAAATGGCCTCCAACAGCGAGTAGCCTTCAATCCACATGTAACCAAAACTCCCGAGGCACACCACACTCCCCAACAGAAGTGCGGCGATTCTCAAGCGTTTGGCAGATGGATTCATGCGCTTAAGGGTCGATTGAAATAAGGGGCCGTAGCTTCTTGGAGCTTCTGCGCTTCGGCCGCTGCAGCGCTGGCGTAGTCTTCACCGGAGCTGGCGTACAGTACGCTTCTGGAAGCGTTGATCAGGAGGCCACCCGCCCCTTCAATCCACCCTGCCTCCATGACGTCTTCGATGCGACCACCTTGGGCTCCCACCCCGGGAACCAAGAAGAAATGGTCCGGCGCCAATTGACGAATGGCGCGCAATTGCTCGGGACGCGTCGCGCCAACTACGAACATCAGTTCATCGGGCGAACCCCATGCTTGGCAACGCTCAACCACCCGCTCGTACAACGGAGGCGATCCGTGGAATTCGAAGTCATCCGCACCCGCATTGGACGTCAACGCCAAGACGATGGTCCACCGATCCGCATAACCATCCATGAAAGGGGCTACACTGTCCTCGCCCATGTAGGGGGCTACGGTGATGGCGTGGGCACCCAAGCCATCGAACATGGCCTTCGCGTAGCGTTTCGCCGTGTTGCCTATGTCGCCCCGCTTGGCGTCGGCGATGACCAATACATCCTCTGGCATGCCAGCAATGATGCGCTCCAAGGCGGCCCAACCGGCGGCGCCGTACTGCTCAAAGAAAGCCAGGTTGGGCTTGAAGGCCGCTGCATATGAGTGCGTCGCTTGCACGATGCCGTGGCAAAACGCCTCCATCGCCTCCACACCCGTACCGAGGTGCTTGGGAATTCGTTCGGGATCTGGATCCAACCCCACACACAAGCACGAAGCTTTGCGCTTCATCATCTCATACAAACTCTGGCGATTGGTCATGGTTCAAAATTAGGTTTGCGCAGCCAATAATTCAGCCTGCTCCGCAAGTCGCAATGCATTGATGACGGCTTCGAGGTCTCCGCCCATAATGGCGGTCAGGGCATGCGATGTGAATTGGATGCGGTGATCTGTGACCCGCCCCTGTGGGTAGTTGTATGTGCGAATTTTGGCCGAGCGGTCCCCCGTTGAGACCAGCGACTTTCGTTGTTCTGCTTGCTCGGAGATTTGCTTTTCGCGTTCACGCTCAAACAAGCGTGTGCGCAAGACTTCCAAGGCGTGCTCGTAATTCTGGTGCTGGGACCGGCCGTCTTGGCATTCCACGACGATACCTGTCGGTTCGTGGGTGAGGCGCACGGCAGATTCGGTTTTGTTGACGTGCTGACCACCTGCTCCGCTCGCACGGTACGTGTCACGTCGAACATCCGTCAAATCCAGCTGAACATCGACGTCTTCGGCGACCGGAAGCACAGCAACAGTCGCCGCACTCGTGTGCACCCTCCCTTGGGACTCTGTTTCCGGCACCCGTTGGACTCTATGCACCCCGCTCTCGTATTTCAACCAGCCGTAAACGCCCTCTCCCTCAACACGTACGGTGATTTCCTTGAATCCACCAGCAGTTCCTTCATTGGCATTGACCAGCTCCCAACGCCAACCCTTTCCTTCGCAGTGCCGCTGGTACATGCGGTACAGATCGCCGGCAAAAATGGCCGCTTCGTCCCCGCCGGTTCCCGCGCGAAATTCCATCATCACGGGGCGGTCGTCTACTTCGTCTTTCGGCAACAACAGGATTCGGGCCTCCTCCAGTCCAGCAGCAAGCTTTGACTTGATCTCCGGCAATTCGATTTCAGCCAACTCCTTGAAATCTGCGTCGTCTCCTGCGGCCCATTCTTCGGCTTGATCGCGGTCGGCGCGCCAGGCGGAGAGCTGATTAAAATGGTCGACAATGGGCCCAAGGCGTTTGTACTCCCGCATCAAATCTCGGTACCGTCGCTGGTCCGCGATTACCTCCGGGTCTCCGACTTGTTTTTCGACTTCTTGAAAACGGTCCGAGATGGAGGCCAGCTTTTGCATCAAAGTGTCCTCTGCGTTCATCTCGCGTGCTAATGGTTGTATTCGAATGTACCGTGCTCACCTGTAACGGTGACACGACGGCCTGTGTGCGGCTTGCAATGACCGATGATTTGGGCATCTACCCCCATCGCCTTCGACTCGGCGATGATGGAATCGGCCGCTTCTTGGTCCGTGTAAATCTCCATGCGGTGCCCCATGTTGAACACCTTGTACATCTCCTTCCAATCCGTTCCTGAACTGGATTGAATCATCTTAAACAGGGGTGGCGTCTCGAACAATTGGTCCTTGACCACGTGGACGTCATCGACGAAATGCAGCACCTTGGTTTGAGCGCCTCCTGAGCAATGCACCATGCCGCTGATGCGGTGACGCAGCTCGGGCAAAATTCGAGCGATTAATGGCGCGTACGTTCGGGTTGGTGATAGCACCAATTTCCCCGCATCCAACGGCACGCCGTCTACGGCATCCTTCAGCCCATGGGTTCCTGTGTACACCCACTGCTGATCCGTTCCGGGATCAAAACTTTCGGGGTACTGAGCCATCAACGCTTTGTTGAACACGTCGTGGCGGGCACTGGTGAGCCCATTGGAGCCCATACCACCGTTGTATTCGCGCTCCCAGTTGGCTTGACCGTGACTGGCCAATCCCACAACAACTTGACCCGGTGCAATTCTGGCGTTGTCAATCACCTCGGAACGTTTCATGCGCGCCACGACGGTTGAGTCCACAATGACCGTGCGCACCAAGTCGCCGACGTCGGCGGTTTCGCCACCCGTGCTGCGAATGTCCACCCCGTGGCCACGCAATTCCTCTAGCAGCTCCTCCGTTCCTTGGATGATGGCCTTGATGACCTCGCCCGTAATCAAATGCTTGTTGCGGCCAATGGTGCTCGAAAGCAAGATAGGACCGGTCGCACCTACGCACAGCAGGTCATCCAAATTCATGACCAATGCGTCCTGCGCGATGCCCTTCCAAACAGACAAATCGCCTGTTTCTTTCCAGTACATGTAAGCCAAAGATGACTTGGTACCCGCCCCATCGGCGTGCATAACGACACAGTGTTCGTCGCTGCCGGTCAAATAGTCCGGGACAATTTTGCAGAAAGCCTTGGGGAACAGGCCCTTATCCACCCCCTCTATCGCAGCATGTACCTCCTCCTTGCCAGCGGAAACACCTCTGCTTGCGTATCTCGATTCCTCCACGAAAATGGTGCTTAGTTGCCCGGCTCGTAATCAAAACGCAAGATGCGGAACACCGTACGGCGGTTGGCCTGGTGCGCGCGTTCCTTTTCGTCTTCCGTGCGCATCTTGGCGATGTCAGCATCGGAAATGAGCAAACGCTCCTTGCCGTGCCCTACTGCAACCAGGCGATCGCGGGCGACACCTCGGCTGATCAGGTAGTCCACACAGGTCTGGGCACGCTTCTGCGAGAGCTCTTTGTTGTAGCTCGCGTTGCCACGGCTATCTGTGTGGGACTCGAGTTGCACCACGAATGTTTCGTTGCGCTCCATGATGCTCAGCAAGTAGTTCAATGAATCGGCACTGTTCACTTCATCGTTGATGAGCAACTCGGACTCATTGAAAGGATACAGTACCAATGGCATATCGTATTCCACGTCCAATACCACCTCCTTCATCGGGAATTCGCGGGTCATCGTGGTGCTGTTGCTCAAACCTACCGTAGAAAATCGATCGCCTGTAACGATGTAGCCTTCGTACTTAACCTCTACATCGTAGGTGGTGTTGCTCTTGATTTCCTTATCGCAAAGCGCGAACGTACCGTCGCCGTCTGCTGTGACGGTGAACGAGTCACCGTTGGAACCGTTGATGGTCACCGTCGCACCGAGTGGGTTGCCTGTGTATGAATCAAAGACGTCGCCTTGGTAGCAGAATTCCATTTCAGGCAAACGGAACGAGTACAGGTCGTCCTTGCCCTTTCCGCCTGGACGGCTCGAAGTGAAGATGCCTGCGTCCTCATTGTCCTTGAAAATCATGCTGAAGTCGTCCCCCGAACTGTTGATTGGGTATGGCATTGGTTCGGCTTTTTCGAATTGCATCGTGCCCTCAGCAGGGAGCGCGCGAACAATGTCCAAACCGCCCATTTTCCCGAGCGTTGAAGAGGCGTAGTACAATGCTCCGTCGTAGCGCATCGCAGGGAACATCTCATCACCGGCTGAATTCACATTGGGGCCCATGTTGACGGGCTCACCGAATGTGTCCTCCTTTTCGTCGTAAGCGACATACCAAATGTCCTTGCCTCCGAAACCTCCGTCCATATCCGAAACGAACATCAAGAAGTCGTTGTCCACAGTGAAGCACGGATGGCCGACTTGAGAACTGTCATCGTCGTCGCGGTTGATCAACTCAATCACCTCCGATGGGCCGTACTTGTTCCCCATGGAGCTCGAGCGGTAAATGTCGCATGCGTATGAATTGTCGTCGTCGGAGATGCACCGCGTGAAGTAAATGGAGCGGTACTTCTTGTCAAACGTTACCGTGCCCTCATTGTACTCCGTGTTGATGGTGGAATTCAAGGGCTCTGGCGTGCTCCAATTATCTTTTTTGTCTTGTTCGGCCGTGAACAGGTCCATGTAGCGTTGGCCGGTAATCGGGTCTTCACCTGAACCGGTGGAAGACTCACGGGAAGAAGCGAAAACAATAGCGTCCGCCTTCTTCGAAGCAAAGCCAGCTCCAAAATCGTAGCTGGTTGAATTCAAACGGAGCAGGTTGTCCACGATGTAACGGCTCGATGGCTCCATCAACTCAAGGGCGTCGTTGTCCGCTTGTTCGATCATTGCATCTGCCACCGATGGGTCGCCGCCGTTCTCTTTGTACGTGATGTACCATTCAATGGCTTCGTCAAATTCCTGTTGCATGGACATGGCTTGTCCGTAGTGCAAGTAGACGTCTGGATTGTCCGAGCCGTACCGCAGACCGATGGCCTTGTCGTACCACTCCTCCGCACCGGTAGGCTCCATCAACTTCATGAAGCTCTCCCCCGCCATGTAGGCAATGCGGCCTTTTTCATCGATGTCCTTGACCTTGGGGTAGGCCTTGATGTACTCTTGCAGGGACGTGCTGTACGCGCCTCGAGCGTAAGCTTGATCGGCCTCTTCAGCGAGCTCGCTTTGGGCTGATACGAATCCGAAGGTGAAGAACATGAGCAAACCGAGAAGGCCGGTTCGCTTCCAACTTGCTTGCAGGTAGTTGTGCATTTCCAAACGCTTTAATTCAATTCCCGAATGTAAGGCAAAGTGACCATTCGCGAACTCACATCCCCGAAAAACGTCCAACAGAAAACGGCCAGGATTGCTCCCAGCCGTTTCCTATCGAAAGTGCTTACCGCGAATTAGCGGGTGAACAACAATTCAGAGAACTTGGGCAACGGCCACTCGGCGTCGTCTACCAAGGACTCGAGCTTGGCGCAGATCTCAGCTGCGGCATCCATGCTCGGTACCACCTTTTCAGCGAAGGCTTTGGCGCTGGCCAGGGCGTCTTTCGCCGACTCCGCTTTGTCGTGAATCGCTTCCATGTTGGCCGTCGCTGCGTGCAGGTCTTGGATGAGTTGGCCGGCCTCTTTTACCATTTCAATTTGTGCTCCGGAGAATTTAGCTGCCTGCTTGCCGAGCACGGAATTCAATTGCTCCACGTTGGCGAGCAATCCGTTTTGGTAACGGATGGCCGCAGGAAGCACAGAGTTCTTGCACATGCCGAGGAGCACGCGGTACTCGATTTGCCGCTTCATGATGTAATTCTCGAGCTCGACTTCCACACGAGCAGCCAGCTCCTCCTTCCGCAAAACACCGAGGTCCTCGAAGAGCGAAATCACCTCTTTCTGGCTGAACACCGCGAGGGCTTCAGGTGTGGTGCGGAGGTTTGACAACCCGCGCTTTTTCGCTTCCTTCACCCACTCGTCGGAGTAGCCATTTCCTTCAAATCGGATGGCCTTGCTCTCTGCGATGAGCTTTTGCAATTCCTTCAAAATGGCGTCATCTTTCTTGTCTCCGCCGGCGATGCGCGCGTCCACTGCTGCCTTGAAGTCGTTCAATTGCTCGGCAACGATGGTGTTCAACACAGTCATCGGCACCGCGCAGTTGGCGGTGCTGCCTACCGCACGCAATTCGAACTTGTTCCCGGTGAAGGCGAATGGAGAGGTACGGTTCCGATCGGTGTTGTCGAGCAACACTTCCGGGATCCGGCCGATTTCCAATTTCAACGCGGTCTTATCCTCAGGCGTCAACTTACCGGCCTTGATGCTCGTCTCAAGCTCATCGAGGAGCGAAGACAGCTGCGATCCGATGAAGGCGCTGATGATGGCCGGAGGTGCTTCGTTCGCACCCAAACGGTGGTCGTTGCCCACCGATGCGATGGCCGCGCGGACGACATCTGCACGCTTGTGCAAGGCCGCGAGCGTATTGACGAAGAACGTCAAGAAGCGCAAGTTGGTTTTGGGGTTGTTGCCCGGCTTCAAGAGGTTGACGCCGGTGTTGGTACCAAGTGACCAGTTGTTGTGCTTGCCTGAGCCGTTGAGCCCTGGGTAGGGCTTTTCGTGCAAGAGCACGCGGAAGTTGTGCTTGCGAGCCACCTGCTCCATGACCTCCATGAGCAAAAGGTTGTGGTCGTTCGCGAGGTTGGCTTCTTCAAAAACGGGTGCGCACTCGAATTGGTTGGGCGCTACCTCATTGTGACGCGTGGTCACAGGGATGCCCAACTTGTGGCACTCCAATTCAAACTCCTTCATGTACGCCGTGGCGCGTGCAGGAATGCTGCCGAAGTAGTGATCGTCGAGCTGTTGCCCCTTGGCAGGTGCGGCACCGAACAACGCGCGACCAGCCATCTGCAAGTCAGGTCGCGCAGCATGCAAAGCCTTATCGACCAAGAAGTATTCCTGCTCCCACCCCAACGTTGCCACAACCTTGGTGATGTTCTTGTCGAAATACTGGCACACCGAAGTGGCCGCTTCGTCCACCTTTGCCAAGGCCTTGAGCAATGGGGTTTTGTTGTCCAATGCGAAGCCGGTGTAGCTGATGAAAATAGTAGGGATGCACAATGTATTTTCCCAAACGAACGCCGGTGAAGTCGGGTCCCACAAGGTGTAACCGCGGGCTTCGAACGTATTGCGAATGCCGCCATTGGGGAAGGAACTAGCGTCGGGTTCTTGCTGCACCAACAGTGAGCCATCAAACTTTTCAATCACGCGTCCATCTGATGTGGGCGTAATGAAGCTATCATGCTTTTCTGCCGTCGTTCCTGTGAGCGGCTGGAACCAGTGCGTGTAGTGCGTCGCACCGCGTGAAATCGCCCACTCTTTCATGGCTGATGCCACCTGATCCGCAATGGCTCGGCTGATCGAGGTGTGGTTTTCCATGGCATCCACAATGCTGTCGCACGCCTCATCGGTGAGGTACTCCCGCATCATGGTGAGGTTAAACACGTTCTCTCCGTAGTAATTGGAGATCTTGTTGTCCGGGCGCTCGACCGTGCGTGGCGTGCGTTCCAGGACGTCTTCAAGGGCTTTTTGGCGCGAAATGCTCATTTGGCAGTTTTTAAATGATGTGCAAAACTACCCCCTAAATTCATAGGGTCAATCATTCAAAAGGCCAAAATTTTACCAACACCCCCTAATTTTTTAGGGGTTTTTCCTCAAAATCACCGTTTTTGAACCCATTTGCATAACTTTTGATTTCGTTCATGTAAACATCCCAGGGCATAGGTTCCATCGCTC
>CALKYI010000491.1 GCA_938003665.1 uncultured Flavobacteriales bacterium | reverse complement strand
CGTTCAATTGCTGCTCGAATCCCGCCAACACCAATGCATCGTAGTAGTTGGAGTACTGCGGCGACTGAATGTCCGCTCCATCCACGATGCTCGGGATGTCCAATGTGCCGTTGTCAAAGCCCCACATAGCGGTGCTGCCCACCTCACTCGTGATGAAGTTGTCGTTGAACGTGGCATTCGTGTTGAAGCCGGTGGACGTGGAGTAGTTGAAGGTAAAGCTGTCCGGGAAGTCCTTGGTGATGACGTTGATGTACGCCCCCGAGTAGTTGGACGGGAGGTTGGCGTTGAGGGTTTTGACGACCACCAAGTTATCCACCAGGTTCGTAGGGAAGATGTCCATCGAAACCGAGCTGCGCTTCGGGTCGAGGGAGGGGATTTCGGCGCCGTTCAAGGCGGTGCGTACGTAGCGGTCGCTTAACCCGCGGACGACCACGAAGTTGCCAATGGTGTACACACCGCTCACGCGCTTGATGGCGCTGCTCACGTCACTGTCGCCGTTCTTCTTGATCTCTTGCGAAGAGACATAGTCGATCATGGACGTCTCCTTCTTCTTGACGTTTTCCATGTACACGGCGCTGGCCTTGTTCTGGCGGACTTCGACAACCGCTTCATTGTCAATGGCAATGACCGTGGATTCCAACTCGAAGTTCAAGTTGACCGTTTCGTTGCCTGTGATGGTTACCTGCTCTTCCTTTGAATTGTACGCGATGAAACGACCGATGATGGTGTACGTTCCCGGCGCCAATCCAGTGAGGGTGTAATTGCCGTCAAAATCGCTCATGACGCCCGTGCCGCCAGGTTCGATCATGATGGTCGCACCGAGCAGGATGTCACCGTTGGCTTTGTCCGTGACGGTTCCGGTGATGGTGCCTTGGCCCAAGGCGCTGATGGATGCGATGATGCCGCAAAGGGCGAACAGGTAAGTTTTCATTCAGGCAGGTTTACGATTGGCCCAAAACCAGAGAAAGAGGCACCAAGACGGCGCCTCTTTCCTGATTGGGTATGAGAGTTAGGTTACTCAATGATCAATTTCGAATAGTGGGTGCGGAGGCCATCTGACACCGTAACGATGTACAGACCTGCGTCCACGTGGGTCAAGTCAACAGGCAGCTGCTGACCAGCGCTCAGCGCTTCGATGCTTTGGAAGACGCGCTTACCGTTCAAGTCAGTCACTTGAATGGTGGCCTGCGGTGCATTCCAATCGCTGGTGATGGTGAACTGACCGTTGGTCGGGTTCGGGAATACCGCGAAGGTGCTGGTTTCCGCTTGGGCGATGCCTGAGGTACAACCGATGAATCCTCGGCTGGACAGCATGGACCAGCCTTCCAACCACGTGCAGTCGTTTGCGGGGTCAAAGGCACCGGCAAAGGTGACGTCATCGAACCATTCCATGGTGGGGTTGGCACCGGCAGGAACGTCGGCGTTTGGAACCAAGTCCAACAGACCAGAACCTTCTTCAACGACCCAGCTCAAACCTGTGGCTGCCACTGCATTGTTGTTCGCTGCGAAAGACGCTTGGAACGCAGCAGCTGAAGAAGTGGCGGCTTCGGTTGAATCCGCTTCGCTCGCCCATCCTGAGCCCATGGTGATTTTGAACAAATCGCTCGCCGTGGCGTCGAGGCCCAAGCTGGTACAAGCATCAAATACATTGCCCGCGAAAGCGATTTCGTTGTTTTCAAAACGCGCGTATGCGTCTTCACCGGAGGCGAGGTTTTCGATGTCGATGCCTTTGCCCCAGTTGTAGAAGATGGAGTTGTGGTATTCACCGCCCGCGTTGTCACGCAAGGTGAGAGCGCGCTTGCCAGCGTCGGCACCTCGTCCGATGTACGTTGCGTTGTAAATGACCGGGTGCGCGTAAGGCATGCCGTCCTCAGGGTCGGTGCCGCCGTCGTGCTCACCGCCGCGGTCGCCTTCGCCTTCTTCCTGGACGGTGCACCAGAACTGACCGTAACCGCGCCATCCTTCGTCGTAGTCAAACGAATCGTCACCGCAGAATGCTGTGACCACGTGCTTGATGGAAGCCGTGCCACCGAAGAATTCTACTCCGTCATCAGCGTTGGAGATGACTTCGATGTAATCCAGTGTTGTTCCTGAGCCTACGCCACCGAGCGTGAGTCCGTTGATTTCGTTGCCTGCACCGATGTCCGTTCCACCGTGGCGAATGCTCACGTAGGTCATGGATCCGCTGCTGTCGGCATCGTCGGATCCACCGTACAGACCACGTGATTCGGTGTCTGGAATGCCTTCGATTTGGGTTTCACCGGGAGACGAGTTCAAGGTGGCGTCGCCCAAAATGATGACACCGCCCCACTGGCCGCGGACATTGTAAGGTGTGGACCCGTCCAAAGCATCCGCCTCGAAGGTGAAGATGATGGGAGCGTCAGCAGTCCCGTTGGCTTGGATTTGACCGCCGCGTGCAACAATCAAAGCGGAGGCATCCGCGCCTGATCCGGACATGCCTTTGATGACCGTTCCGGCCTCAATAGTCAACACGTCACCGTCGTTGACGAAGACAAACCCGTCGAGGACGTATACGTTGTCGTTGGTCCATGTGGTGGTTCCTGTTCCGGAGCCATCGTCAGTGATGATGACCTGAGCGTTTACGGTTGCGAGGAGGCCGAACGTGGCGATTGTCGCGAGCGCTGAGCGTAGAATGTTTTTCATGTTCTTGGTTTAATGTTTGTGCTGCAAAATTGCTTTCTGAATTTGAGTGCAATTGAAGCAGAACATTGCATTAAGGTTAAAGAAATGTTACGCAGCGAATCTCATTCGACAGGAGCCAACTCTTGACTGGGCACTTCAATGGGGGGCGTTTCTAGGGTGCCGTCACCGTCTTGGTCCGTGCCGTAGTGGATGGCGAGGACGATGGACACGCTGACCAAAAGTCCGACGATCAGTTTCAAGAAGTCTTTGGCCACAATCGGGAAGATGGACTTGAGGTTGCCCTTTTTGGTCAACCCCGTGTTCAATGCCAACTCACGCCCGCACAACAATCCGACGAACACCCACGTGGTTGACATGGGAATGTTGTTCAACTCCTTAAAGTAAAGAAGGAGGAACGCATAAACGAGGTCGATGAGGGTGGCCGAGCGCACATACTTGGTGCTCTGCTTGTCCATTACAATTTGCTGAATCGCTCCGCCTTGCTTGTAAAAAATGTAGGCGAGGCCGGTGACGAAGAAGGCGATTACAATGAGCAACTGGAGAACAGTCAATTGACGCGGAAGAAACACAGCAATGTTGGCGACGTCGTGAGAAAGCCACGTGTACCAGAGAAAGGACGTGCTCATCCATTGGAATACGCGCCAGAATTTCTTGGAGCCTTGGCTGACGTCTTCCTTTTCGTTCACAAACCGGGAAATGATGAGCCAAAGCACGTAAGCCACGACGGCCGCGAGCCCGTAGCCCATGATGCTTTTCATGAGCATCTTCTCGAGAACGAACGTCGAGGCAAAGGCAGACAAAACAAGGAACGACGTCGAGACCGGAATGCCACGTCGCGTCAATAAGACGAGCGCCAGGGGAGCCACCGCGTGGTACCATTGAGGTTCGATGTACGGGATCTTGGTCAAGCGTCCGTAAGAGATGTCTCCGTTGCCTGAGTACCAGCCGTAAACGATGGTGAAAATCAACACCGTGGAGGCCGCTGCCCAAAGCGTGGTCCACTTGAATTTTTCGCGGTTGGAGGCGATCCAAGTACCGAGGGTCTGGACGCTATCGTTCGCGATTACGGAGAACCCCGCGAGGGTGAATCCGACGATGGTAAAGAGTTCAGTCATGCCAAGCGATCGTGGCACAAAAGTCCCCTGAGATGGCCTGAGGTGTGGAAATTCAATGTTATCCCTGTGTTAAATCGGTTAACACCCGGTTAACATTAGCGTAACATGCCTTCGCTGCGCAAAAAAAAAGGCGATCCGAAGACCGCCCTTTTCAAATGCGTTGTTTAAGCGTCACGCCTTCAACTTCTTGCTCAAGTCCAAGACACTTGGAGTCGCAATGAAGATCGAGCTGTAGGTACCGACAACCACACCGATCATCAAGGCGAATACAAAACCTTTGATGTTGTCGCCTCCGAGGAGGAAGATGGTCAACAATACCACGAATGTTGAGAGCGACGTGTTGATGGTACGGCTCAACGTGCTGTTGAGGGCGTCGTTCATGACGTCTTCGTCGCCGCGCTTCGAACCGTACAGTCCGACATACTCACGGATGCGGTCAAACACAACCACCGTGTCGTTGATGGAGTAACCGATGACCGTCAAGATCGCAGCGATGAACGCTTGGTCGATTTCCATGGTGAACGGCAGGATGCCGGCGAAGATGCTGAAGCAGCTCAACACGATGATGACGTCGTGTACCATCGCGATCAACGCGCCGAGGCCGTACTGCCACTTCCGGAATCGGAAGAAGATGTACAAGAAGATGATGATCAATGAGAAGATGGTCGCGTTCTGAGCCCCGCTGCGGAAGTCGTCCGAAATGGTGCTGTCGACCTTGTTGTACATGTCCACGCTGTACCCCGTGCCGAGCGAGCCCAAGCCTGAGGCCAACGCGGCGTTGATTTGCTCGTCCACGTCTTCTGCCTCGCTGTCAATCATGAAGTTGGTCATGATGCGAAGCTTCTCGGGGGAATCTTTCGTTTGAACGAGGGGGTTGCCAGGCACGCCGTCCTCGGTGAAGGCGGCGGACAGGGCGCCGCGAACGGCCTCAGCGTCGACGGCCTCGTCGAAGCTCACGTCGAAGGTGGTGCCTCCAGAGAACTCCACGCCGTAGTTGAGGCCCTTGGTGGTCAGGGAGCCAATGCCGGCCACGACCACAATCGCG
>CALKYI010000490.1 GCA_938003665.1 uncultured Flavobacteriales bacterium | reverse complement strand
TCGAAGGGCAGGAAAACCTCCCCGACCCCATGGAGCCCACGATCTACGTGGCCAACCACCAAAACGGATTGATGGATGCGATCGTGCAGAGCGCCATGCTCAGCCCCAACCAGATTCACTTTCTGACCCGCGCCGATGTCTTCTACCAAAAGACCGTGCGCAAGCTGCTTTTTTCATTCAACCAAATGCCCATCTTCCGTCAGCGGGACCGCCTCGCCGATGCACGCGAGCGCAACCAACGGATTTTTGAAATCTGCGCTGAGCGATTAAACATCGGGGCATCCATCGGGCTCTTTCCTGAAGGAAATCACCGTGCGAGCAAAACCCTGCGTCAGCTCCGCCGCGGAGTGGTCGATATGGTCAACAGTGCCATCCAGTTGAATCCCGAAATGAAGGCATTGAAGTTGGTCCCTGTGGGCATCGACTATGAGCAAATGACCGACTTCCGCCGGAGGATGAGTTACCGCATCGGACCACCCATTCCCTTTGCGGACCTCATCGATGAAAGCACCGGTAGCATCCCCCCAGGGCTGTTGCTTGAACGCATCAAGGATGCATTGAATGACCTCTTGGTCAACATTCAACCGGACAGTCATTACGATGTGCTGTTGCCCTACGTACAGGCACTCCGGACCACCGAGGCCGAAGACTGGATTGCCACGCGGGATGAAATCCGGACTATGCAATCCATCCCTGAGACTGGACTCGAAGCCATTCAGGAATCGCATGCTGCGCTATTGAAAGCAGGCACACTGAAGGCGGCCCGACCCGAGGACCTCGGACAGGGTGCGGAAGATGTGCGACGCACGCCGTGGTGGTTTTGGCCCATGGCACCTTTGGCCATCATCGGTGGCGCATGCGCCTACCCCTTCTCCAAATTCGTTCAGCAGCAAGAAGCAAAACGCGTGAAAGACCCTTGCTTCACAAGCACATTCAAGTTGTCGGCCGGTATGTTTCTGTTTCCGATCTACCTGTTTGCCTTGGCTTGGCCTCTGGCGCGATTGGCCTCCGGCGAATGGGGTGGATGGCCGGTTGTCGGTGCCTACCTGTTTAACCTCATCGGAAGCCGCCTCGCTGGCTGGTGGTACGGAGTGTACCTCGACTGGAAGGGTGCCAAAGAAGCTAGAAGCGCGTACGCTGACCCCGCTCAAGCCGCAGCATGGCAATCCTACATTTCAACCGTAAAATCCCACATTAAGGCATGACTTCACCCAACGCTGATTACCGGATTCAAGGCATGCAACACATCGGTGTTGCCACCTCGGACATGGACAAATCCCTGCGGTTTTTCCGCCAACTCTTCGGCATGGACATTCCGTTTTTTGATTCGGTGCAAGCCGCTCCTTTGATGGATAGCCATACGCGTGGGGAAACCATCACCAAACGTGCAAGCATGGTGATGAACCTTCAAGGCGGATGTGCTTTCGAGGTACTGCGTGCGGATTCGTTTGAGCCAGTGCCGGCGGATTGGGAAATCGCCCCGGGAGACTTGGGCATCACGACGGTCCAGATGAAGACCCGCGACATCCAAAAAATGCACGCGCACGCGCTGAAGATTGCGGGCGACAGCTGCGATGCTCGCCTTTCCGAAACGCCTTGGGGAGCACCCACTTTCTACCTGAAAGACCCAGATGGCAATCGGTTCCAAGTATTGGAGGCCGAAGATTGGTTTGAAAACAACGGGCACCCATCCGGTGGTGTACTCGGCTGTACGATTGGCGTATCGGACATCGATGCAGCAATGAAACTGTACGCGGACGTCCTTGGATTTGATCAAGTGCTCCACGATTCAACCGGCGTCCAAAGCGATTGGGATGGCATGCCCCACAGCGAACAGCCGTACCGCCGCGTGAGGTTGACCCAATCCGCGCCCGGCGCAGGCGGGTTCGGCAAATTGACAGGCCGCACATACATCGAACTTGTCC
>CALKYI010000489.1 GCA_938003665.1 uncultured Flavobacteriales bacterium | reverse complement strand
CACCTGTCACACCTTCTTCGTCAGAAGCGTTCTCCAAAGAGCCGGACACTTCCATGTCACAACCAATGGCTTCAGCATCTTCGATCGCGTTGTTTGGTGGAGGGCAGATGCAAGATCCATCGTCCACTGTCGCAGAAATGTTGTAGTTGAAGCAGAAAGGATCAGTACATCCTTCGAAGCCACAATCTCCGAGCAATCCGAAGTCAACAAACCATCCACCGCTTGGGAAACCAACAGGGGGAGGGAGTGGACCGTAGTAGTTCGAAGCGATTTGGTCGCCGTATACCGTACCGAATTGGTCGGTCAAGATGACAGCAATCTCGTTGTCCGCGCTACCGCCACCTGACGTGAAGATGTAGCAACCAAGTGGGATGCAGTGGAAATCAATACCCGCGTCTGCGATGTACGTGTCTGCTTCGTCGTAGTTACCCGTGATTGAAGTAGTTCCGTCGAATGAGTCCATGTAGTAGTTCGCTCCGTTCCAACCATCACCACCGAGGTCGTACATCTCGACGATTGCTACGTAGGTACCCGCCTCACAGTAGATGCAAGATCCTTCGTTCTCCTGTGTAGCAGTTGGGTCGTAGTTCGCAGCAGCTTGGTCCATGCAACCGATGCATGAGTAATCACAAGAGCCGTCGTCGACGTTTGAACCTTCGGTGTAGTTACACGCCAATTCATCGGTGCAACCTGGAATTGCTGGCAAGCAGAAGTCCGTTGATTCGAACGAACCGTAGTCACCACCTGAAGCCAATACCGTGCCGTTTTGGTCAGAAACTACGTATCCAACTTGTACGTACAAGCAGTAGATTCACTCGGCTAATGAATCGTACAACGTGAAGGTGTAGCAAGATTCGTTCAAGCACAATTCGGTGCCTTCAGAAGCTCCAGTTGCGATTACCGCCCCGGTGCTATCCACCAAATCCCAGGAGATTTCAGAGGCGTAGTTATCAGGCGTGATGTCGATGATCAACGACTCGTATGCACAAGAGCCATCGTCAGCTGTAGCAAATTCGTCGTAGTTACAAGCAGTCGCATCCGTACAACCCAAGTACTCGCACTCACCTGAATCAGATGTAGCGGTCGGGTTGAAGTTAGAGGCGTTGCTATCCTGGCAGCCAGGACCGAAGCACCACGTGTCAGAAGTCTGCACAGACCAGCCTGAGCCGCCACCGCTGGCGATAGTCACGCCGTTCCAAGTAACAGCCCAAGTTCCGCTAGCACCAATACCGTCGCCGAACGAGTCAGTCATTTCGATGTAGTAGCATGCGTTGTCCTGAACGCAAACTTCTTCGTTAATGGTAGAAGAGTTTGTGTAGGTACCTGCAGACAACGATCCAACTACTTCGCCGGTGTCAGCGTTGTACATGTTGAAACCGGTCTCAGAAGACCAGTAGTTGTTTGACACGTTGACGTTCATCAAGAGCGTGGCACAAGAGCCGTCGTCTTCAGTTGCCTCTGGGTTGTAATTGCAAGCGGTCTCGTCCGTGCAACCAGCCACTGTAACTGCACCAAGGCAGAATTCAGAAGACGTGCTGCCACCGTACCAGCCTAAAGCACTGCCCAAAACATTGCCGTCGGCATCTGCAATGGTGTAGTCTGTACCACCGTCACCATAGCTGTCGCTCATGGTGAATACGTAGCAAGC
Organism: uncultured Flavobacteriales bacterium; assembly: GCA_938003665.1. Lineage (GTDB taxonomy): Bacteria > Bacteroidota > Bacteroidia > Flavobacteriales_D > Sanyastnellaceae > UA16. Next base: position 2,002 of record CALKYI010000489.1, on the reverse strand, counting down.
ATCGTTGGCAACACATGCAACGACGGTTTCAGAAGATCCGTCAGCCGCAAGTTCACCACCAGTGTATGCATCGCCAGAAGCAATTTCTACACCATCAGAGGTGAGCGACCATGAAGACTCTTCTGGCCATGAATCATAGTCCAATGTGATGGACAATTCAACTCCGTCACACTGCGCGAACGCGGCGGGAGCCGAATAGAGATAAAGCGCGAACATCGCTACGATGCCACAACACTTTTTAAACGTGTTAAACATTTGATTTGGTTTTGGTTAGAATTCTCAGACAATTTGGATGCCCCGACGTTTCGGGGGCTTCTAGGACTACGAAAGCAGCATTGTGAAGCGCCGCTCAGGTAGTTGATAAACACTCTTCATGGTTTCGAAAAGTTGAGATATCGGGATAAATGTAGTCGAGCCTTTTCTGAAATCCAATATTTCACAAAAGAAATTTTGTCGAAAAATCCTGAATTGGTCGGTTATTTCCTTGTTCTCACCTGATTTTCGACCTAATTGACCGAAAAGTGTAAACCGACCTCAGATCTAAACCCCGTGAGAATGAACAAATTGCGCTGTTTCGGGTTTAGCGCCACATGGTTTCATGCCAGCTCTGCTTAAAAGCAACAACGAGCGTAGGTTCGCATTCCAACTTCTTGGAAATCACTGCGTTCACCACCAAGGTGTCATCATCGACGATCCCTGCCTTGCGAGCTGCCCAGAACGAAGCCAATGGTTGGTCGCACCATGTTACAGTGTCGCTGTCTTTATAGGTCACCGTGTTGCGGCTCATCCAATCGAGTCCCCATTGCTGCCCAAATGCCTGCAGCCAATGCACTTTTGCATCAATGGAGCACCCCGTCGCATTTGGACTGCGCTCGTCCAGTCCAATAATCAGGCAACGCCCGCCTTCCAGTCGCCAACTCGCCTGCAGCGACTGACCGTGTGCGACCCATTTCTTTATAAACGAATCAATTGAGACCCGGAGCGCGTCCTGCGCCTCTGACGTCAGCACACGGTCCGCCATGTACAACCAGGCGCGGGATGTTCCAGGGAGGGAATCCCACGTGGCACCCTGCGCACACGCTCCTTCCTGCCAAACCTCCGTTTTGTTCATCGGGTGTGATGCTTCCATGCATCAAAATTACGTTTCACCTCTTTATTTGAATTTCTCCGTCTAAAAGTGCGAAATTGCCGACGCATGGCTGATTCACAAAAGCGATCCAACGAGCTCATCTCGATGAGCCAAATCCGGCCTTACCTCAAACTGCTCCTGAAAAATTGGTGGCTGATTGCCGTGCTTTCAGGAACAGGCTACGCGGCCGCCCGCCTCATCACCCACCGCCAGCTCGACATCTATGCAGCGACGGCGGAGATTCTTTTGGACCAAGGGGGGAAGGAATTGGATTACCAAAAGCGACTTACCGGCGCCACCAATGTTTTCAATTACAACAATTCCGACGCCAAAGACCAACAACGCATATTGCGTTCGTTTGATTTAGTGGGGCGCGCGGTGGATCGAATGGCCCTCGACGTCGATTACTTTCTGGTCGGACGGTTGAAGACGAGTCAGGTAGGTGGGTTCAGTAACATCGCCATCGATGCCTCGCCCGAACTCTTCAACCCCTCCTACCTCGGCCGCAACATCGACCTTTTCATCGAAGACGAAGCGCACTTCCGTTTGCGCTATACCTTGAACAACGGGGAGGTCAAGGAATTGGTGCACCCGTTTGGAGTCCCAATCGAAGGACCCGAATTAGCGCTCGCCATCGCCTATGGGGACTCCCGCTTGGTCAGTTAATACCGCGGCCCTCGAACAAGCGCGCAAGCAGCATTTTCAATTCCGCGTTTACAATCGAGGTCAACGCATTGGCCAAATGCGGGGCTCACTGCGCGTAAACAACGTCGTAGGGACGAACATTTTGACGCTCCAATCGAGCAGCACCCTTGCCGGACGCGCACAGGAATTCCTGCGCATCCTCAGCGATGAATACATCGAGTTTACGAA
>CALKYI010000488.1 GCA_938003665.1 uncultured Flavobacteriales bacterium | reverse complement strand
CGTGCGATAGCGCCTTACTCCTGATCATACCAGGCAACTCGTCTGTTAAGGCTGTCGCAATCAAACGGGAATGTTCCAGTTGTGAAGGTCCTCCAATTGCCCTCGACGAATGCCGTCGAGCTCATACAAGAGCCGCGATGAGACGGAGGGATTGGTAGCCACCAATGGATAGTTGATGCCATCGATGCCAATTTCCTCGATGGGCTTGATGGTTGCTGCAGTTCCTACACCAAAAGCTTCCGAAACCACTCCTTTGGCCAACCCATTCCGCAACTCTTCGACGGTGATGCGTCGAACTTCCACAGGGATGTTCAAATCCTTGGCTATTTGCAGCACCGAGTCGCGGGTAACCCCATCCAAGATGGTTTCGCTCGTCATGGGCGACACGAGCGTGCCATCGAATACAAACATGGCGTTCATCGTTCCGCTTTCTTCGATGTACTCGTGTTCCTTTGCGTCGGTCCAGATCAACTGATCGTATCCCTCCTTTCGGGCGAGCATGGATGGGTACAACGAACCGGCATAATTTCCTGCTGCCTTCGCGTATCCCGTTCCTCCTGCAGCTGCGCGAGTGAAGGTGCGTTCCACTTTCACGCGAACCGAGCCTTTGTAGTAGGCTCCAACGGGGCATGTGAAAATGCTGAATGCGTATTTGTCGCTTGCCTTGACTCCAACATATGAGTCCGTGGCAATCATGAATGGACGGATGTAAAGAGAAGCGTCCTCGCCGCTAGGCACCCAATCCTTGTCCAATGCAACCAAGGCAGCGATGGCCTCCATGAAAATATCCTCAGGTACCGTCGGCATGCACATGCGCGTGGCCGATTGGTTGAATCGGGCTATGTTTTTGCCGGGACGGAATAAGGTGACTTCACCGTTCTCTGCCCGGTACGCCTTCATCCCCTCAAAAATGGCTTGGCCGTAGTGAAACACCATGGTAGCGGGGCTCATGGTAAATGGTCCGTAGGGCTCAATCTTGCCACGCTGCCACTTCCCATCCTCGTACTCCATCACAAACATGTGGTCAGAGAATACGCGGCCGAAGTCCAAGTTATCAAAATCCACTTGCGAAAGCCGAGAAGTTTCGGTTTGGTGGATATCGAAAGAAGGAGTTGTGTCTATCATCATCAAGGTTAGCCTCTATCATTTAGCGCAGTGCAAAAGTCGGTTTTTCGGCACCATTGTCCAAATAACCCAAGCCAATTGGCCAGATTTAACTATTGGTGAAACAGGAACCGATTGGGGCTGACAAACCCTGATTTCACCGCATACATGACCATGGCAGCCGTGTTGTTTACGCGCAATTTCTGCATGATGTTCTTGCGGTGTGTGTTCACTGTATGGCTGGAAAGGAACAGTTTATCAGCGATTTGCACGTTGGTCATTCCCTCAGAGATCAAGGTCAACACCTCAATTTCTCGGTTGGAAAGCACCACTGGATCGCAGGATGCGTCCGCGGATTCCAAATCATCAACGGGTATCCCGTCGGCCTCTATGGCCGCAAGAATTTGTCCGCAAAAAAACGTGCCGCCAGAACTGGTCTCATCGATGGCTTCCAACACCTCTTCCATGCTGCAGTCCTTTTTCACGTAGCTGGTAATGCCTGCCCGGAGCGCGTGCACAATGCTTTGTCCGCTGTGTGCTGCTGTGATGGCGAGCATTTTGAGGCCCGGGCGCTTGCGTTGACAGGAGAGCACATCGTCAACACTGAATTGAGGGGCCATGCAATCGATGATGACCAACTCAGGCGCGGTGTTGTCGAGCATCGATTCGAGTTCACCCCCGCTCTCTGCATGCAGAATCGTTTCAACATCTCCTCGCTGAAGCAGAATGTGCTCCAGACCGTGACGGAAAACCGGGCTGCTGTCAGCGATTACGATGGTGCCTAACATAGATGCAAAAGTAGCTATTTGGAATCATTCCAAATAATTGACGCTAGGAGATACTCCCGGGGCGAGTCGTATGCACATGCCTTCATCAGCGAGACATACGTTTGGATGAACGGCCTGTGCTTCATTGAGCACCTTGCTTTCGTCACGGTACCTGCTGGACAGGTGCCCCAAAATGAGCAATCGAACGCCGGCTTCCTTCCCTAGTTTCGCGGCTTGTTGCGCTGTACTGTGACCGGTAGATTTGGCCGTTGCAGCAAGTTCCTGAAGAAAGGTCGCTTCGTGATATAAAACGTCGGCATCACGCGCAGCATCTACTACGGATTCTGTTGGACGGGTATCTCCGCTGTAAGTGTAGTTGATCTCGGGCTTCAGGGGCTCACAGTGCTCTGCTACCCGCAGTGTAGACCCGTCGGTACGCGTGACGTCTTCGCCCGCTTTCAAGCTGAGGATTTCGCTGCGCGTTAACCCGTGCTGACCAATGCTGTCTTTGTACAGTTTGTGTGTGCTTGGGCTGTGGGCAAAGGTGAACCCGTACGCCTCAATTCGGTGTTTTACTGCAAAGCTTCGAATGGCATTGTCA
>CALKYI010000487.1 GCA_938003665.1 uncultured Flavobacteriales bacterium | reverse complement strand
CGCGCAATGCCATCCACCAGACTGCGGTCGATCAATACAATTTCGTACCCCGGAACGCCCAACTCAGAAAGCACCTCGTGAAAAATCGTGATGAGGTCCAGTTCGCACAACGTGCTGTCGGAACCGATGATGTCGGCATCGCACTGGGTAAACTCTTGGTAACGGCCTTTGCCAGGTCGATCACCTCTCCACACCGTTTGCATTTGGTACCGGCGAAACGGGAACGTCAAGTCATTGCGCGACATCACAACAAACCGGGCGAATGGCACCGTCAAATCATAGCGCAGCGCCTTCTTGGAAATGCTCGAGGTCAACGCCTTCGAATCCCCAGCTGCGAGTGCTTCGGCGTTGGCTTTTTTCAGGTAATCGCCGTTGTTGAGGATTTTAAAAATCAGTTGATCCCCCTCTTCCCCGTACTTCCCCGTGAGAGTCTGCAGGTTTTCCATCGCCGGCGTTTCGATTGGCAGAAACCCGTACCGCTCAAAGGCCTTCCGCATCACACCGAACATCCAATTTCGGCGGGCCATAACGCGCGGACCGAAGTCACGTGTTCCTTTTGGAATGGATGGTTTGCTCATTCCCTGGAATTATCGCTTGTTTTGGCGACGGTATTGAATGAAGGCCACAATGGTAAGGATGGCCATGCCGAGGAATACGTATTGCATGCTTGTAACTGCTTTGAGGGTACTAAATTCGGCAATCCATGGGAACGAACGAAACAACCGTCCATCTTTCCGGTCACCAGGGCGCCATTTATGACGCGGCTTGGGATCCAACCACCCAAAATTGGCTGACCGCTGGCGGGGATGGAATTGTGGCGGAATGGAAGGCCGACGGTTCTGACGAAGGCCGGGCGCTTCTTCACCATGAAAAGGCGTTTTTCTCTGTAGGGACCCATGCCAGCTCGCGGGCGGCGGGGACGGAAAACGGGGAACTCTTCCTCTGGCAAGCGGCCCATCCGGAAGCTGTGAGCCGCATTGAAGCGCACAGCAATGGGCTCTTTGCGTTGGCATGGTCCTCCCATTCACAATTACTAACCGGCGGAGGCGACCAACGCATCGCCCTTTGGAACAGGACCGAATTGCTCGACGAATGGTCACTCCCCGGGGCGGAGAAAATCCGGTGCTTGGTACACAGCCCTACCTCCCTGTTTATCGGCACGACCTCGGGCAAGGCGTACCTCTGCGCACACCTCGAGGCTGGCGAGCGCATGCGCCATGCCATTGAACTTCCCGGGCACGTCGGCGGCAGTTACGCCGCGTTGTGGCTGCCTGAAAAAAAGACGTGGATCTCCTCGGGACGAGACGGGTGCATTCGCGCTTGGACGCCGACGGGTGAGGAAATCCTCTCCATCCCTGCGCACGAGGGGGCGATTTACCGCATGGTGAGTGATGGCACCCAGCTGTGGACCGCTAGCCGAGACAAAACGCTCAAGGCGTGGCGTCTCAATGACTTGTCGTTTGTCCGAAAAATCACCCACCGCGAAGGCGGAAGCTCCCGTTCGATCAATGCGATCGCATGCAACGCGGAGCAACCAACCGCGACGCTGCTGTTCGGCGGCGACGACCGCACCGGCCGGCTGTTGACCTACTGACACATCCAATCCACGGGGTCCTCGCCTTGGCGTTCGAGCCACTCGTTGGCCTTGGAAAAAGGCCGCGAACCGAAAAACCCACGGTACGCAGACAGCGGACTGGGATGCGGTGACTTCAGCACCAAATGCATCGGATTCGTGAATCGGCGCGCGTGAGCCTGTGCCGGTTTGCCCCACAAGATGACAACCACCGGCTGGTCTTGGCGTGCCACGGCATCCAAAACGGCTCCCGTGAACACTTGCCAGCGCAGTTGGGCATGGGACCCGGCCTCGCCCGCTCGAACCGTCAAGACGTCATTGAGGAGCAGCACCCCCTGCCGCGCCCAATGCCCCAAGCATCCCGATGCATCGAAGGAGCGTTCAAAAGGCCATGGCTGGCCCAGGTCCTCGGTGGCCTCTTTGATGATGTTCCTCAACGAAGGAGGATGCGCCACACCGGAGGCCACTGAAAAGGCCAATCCATGCGCTTGGCCGGGACCGTGGTAGGGATCTTGTCCACAGATGACCACCTTCACCGCGTCGGGCGCAACGAGTTCCAAGGCCTGAAACTCAAGGCCTGCTGGCGGGTAACAAATGCTTTCGCTGCGTTCTCGCTGCACCGAGGCATCAATGGCCACCAAGACCTCATCGGGCACGTGCAGTTGCGCACCCCATTCCGCTGGAAGCTGGTCAAAAAGCATGGGCAAAAATGAAGGGCACGATTCGGTTTTCCAATGCCGTACCGTCTTTCGTTGAAAACCTATCAGACCAATTCCTTTCAGGTAAGGAATCTACACGGTACTTTTGCCCTTTCGCAATTGTCCCTACGGCGTTTTTTCGCCACCCAAATCACCCGTCGCTTTGTCATTGACCGACCTCGAGCTGAAGAAACAACTGGAAGCCAACAAAGGGAAAAACCTCTACGGGTACCAGGAAAATGCCATCAACACGCTCATGTTGCGGATGGAAAAGTTTCCGGACAAGTACAACTTGTTGTTTCAATTGCCCACGGGAGGCGGGAAAACGGTCATCTTCTCTGAATTAGCCAAGCGCTACATCCTCAAAACGGGCAAGCGTGTATTGATTTTGACGCACCGCATTGAATTGTGCGGACAGACGAGCCGGATGCTGACGGACATCGGCATTCCGAACAAAATCATCAACAGCAAAGTCAAGGAACTGGACGAGGAGGACGATCACTGGTGCTTCGTGGCCATGGTCGAAACGCTCAACAACCGCCTGAACGACGAGCGCATTGAATTCGAAAATTTGGGCCTGGTCGTAATCGATGAGGCCCACTACAACAGTTTCCGCAAGCTCTTTGGGCACTTTTCGAACCAGATTATCCTCGGCGTGACCGCCACACCATTGAGTTCCAACGTCAAGCTTCCGCTGAAGGACAACTACAACGAGCTCATCGTCGGTGAATCCATTTCCTCGCTCGTGGAGCAGGAATTCCTCGCCAAGGCGGTTACCTACAGCTACGACGTCAACTTGCGCTCGCTGAAGATTGGCATCAACGGGGACTACACCGTCAGCAGTTCGGAGCGGCTGTACGGCAACTACCTCATGCAGGAGAAATTGTTGTACGCATACGAGGAGAAGGCAAAGGGCACCAAAACCCTCATCTTCAACAACGGCATCAACACCTCAAAGCAGGTTCAAGCCATGTTCATCGAAGAGGGCTACGAGTGCATGCACTTGGACAACACCCACAGCGAGAAAGAACGGCAGGAAATCTTGGAGTGGTTTGAGAAAAAGCCCGACGCCATCCTCAGCTCGGTCTCCATTTTGACCACGGGATTTGACTCTCCATCGGTACAAACCATCATCCTCAACCGAGCAACCAAATCCTTGACACTCTACCACCAGATGATTGGTCGCGGGTCGCGGATCCTTCCCAAGAAGCGGGACTTTAACGTGATCGACTTAGGCAACAACGCTCGTCGGTTTGGCCTGTGGGAATCCCACATCAACTGGGCCGAAATTTTCAAGTCACCCAATTCCTACATCGAAGGCATCTACACGGATGAGGAAATTGAGGATGAATTCGTCTTCGAGTACTCCGATGAGTTGATGGAAAAACTCCAGGGAGGGCCCGACCCCGACTTCAACATGGCTGAGGCCTACGTACGGGTCACCCGCGCGGGTGGGCGCCCGAAAGAGGCCATCGATCTGAGCATTGCGCATCACGTGGAGATCATTCGCTATGTGAGTGAAGACCTGTGGGATGCCTTTGAGCTCGCCAAAGAGTTGGAAGGAGACATCGCGTACCGCATTCGCCTCTACTCGAAATGCATTGCGAAGACGACCGAGAATTACAAAAACTGGTTGAAGGACGAGTACTCCCGTAAGCTGCAGAGCGCTTTGCGCAAGGCGTACGTCACCGACGACCAGGAGGTGTAATTCTCCGCACCAAGCCCTACAGTTTTAAAGTCAAATGCAACGCCTGTGAAGTAAACAGGTGCATATCCGGCGCGTGGTCTATTTTCGATGGCATGGCGTCGACCGAATTCCTGCCCCATTGGCCCTTCCTCGTGGGCCTTTTGCTCCTGCTCGTGGTGAGCGCCGGTATTTGGCACAACTTGAATGGCATCGCCAAGCGGTTTCCTCAACTGATTTCCTCGCCACAGAGATGGCTTGCGGCCTCAGCCGTTGCACTGCTCGCCACATCCATCGGCATACTGGGTTACGAAGAGCTTTCGCAGAGCCACATGAACGACGGATTGGAATGGACCTCCCTGCGTTGGAGCTCCATCGCTTTGGCAGGCATCAATGGGATTTGGTACGGCATCAGCCTGCGTTCACTGCTCGGACATTCCGAGAACACACGGGAACAGTTGATTCAAAAACAGCTTTTGATGCAGAGCGTGTCCCAAGCGCAACAGAATGTGCTACTCAAAGAGCAAGTACGCGAGACCAAGCGCCGCCACCTCAAATCCCAGATGAATCCCCATTTCATTTTCAATGT
>CALKYI010000486.1 GCA_938003665.1 uncultured Flavobacteriales bacterium | reverse complement strand
CAGCTGGACAGACCGGCTGCCAGGGCGAGGATGCCTCCAACAAGGAAGGATAGGCGCATGGTATTCATGGGGTTTATACGTTTCGGGATTTGAGGGCGGCTGCGACCAAGCGCTGGATCAGCACGAGTGCCAGTCCGCCAAAAGCGGTTTTGATAAAAAGTCCAGGAAGCAGGCGCTCCACCGAGGCCAACATCGACTCTTCAACGGGGATGATGGCCCGGTACCAAAAGAGGCCGAGACCGAGGATGATGAATTGGCCAGCGAACAAGAGCAAGGCGCCGATCAACACGGATTTGGTGTTTTGGAACTGCTCCATGGCATAACCGGCGAGCAAGCCAGCAATCGGAAAGGCGAGCAAGAAGCCCCCTGAGCTGCCCGTAAACCGATCCCATCCGTACGTGCCGTAGGAGAAGACCGGAGCTCCCAGGCCCCCGATGACGAGGTAGGCCACAACGGCCGCGACCCCAATGCGCCAGCCGAGCAGGATGGGCAGAAAGACCACGAGCAAGGACTGCAGCGTGATGGGAATGCCGTCTTCCGTTGTGAATGGAGTGATGGGCGAGAGGGTCACCAACAGGCCAATGGCCAGCAAGAACACCAGCCATTTTACCCAAGCTGCTTGGTTGTGGATGAGCGATGCGAGCATGCGCGGGGATCAGCGATTGCGCTCGAACAGGCGCTTGATTTCAGGGTCAAATTCCACGCGGTTGTTCGAACGGTCCACGTCGGCGGTTTGACGCGCCGCATCGAGTTCGACGGAGGCGATGCCGCTGCCGGTGGGCACGTCAAATGAATAAGTGGGGTGTGTCCAGGGCCAATCCGGCAACAACGCTTCGCCGTTTGCCAAGGGGCGATGGCCGCGCATCACCACCAACGGAGCGACATACGTCGTCGCGGTACCATCGGTGTAGGTGACGGTGATGTTTTGCGGCATGGGCATGGCGCCAATGCGCGAGCATTCGATGGTCGTTGTTTCGGCGCCTTCTGCCACGCGGTCGATGGCGTAATCAATTTGGTGGATGGTGTGAATGAAGTACTGGAAGTACCAGTCCAAATCAAATCCGCACACCTTTTCCATGCTTCGCTTGAAATCGTTTGGCCCGGGGTGCTTGAACTTCCAATCGCGGAAGTACGCCTTCAGCCCTTCATCGCGGAGTTCAGGACCCATCACGGCGGCCAATTGGGCCAGTAGGGTTTCCCCTTTCGAATACGCTCCTACACCGTAGGCGCGGTTCGTCTGGTAGTGGTCGGCGTGGGTGATCAATGGTTCTTCGTTGCCGCTGAGTGCCTGGCTGATGTAGCTCGCAAAGGCGCCTTGGTGCGGTGGCTCGTCACTGCCTGGTCCCACAAAAAGGTGGCGCATGCACAGCTCCGTGGCGTAGCTCGTCATGCCCTCGTCCATGTACTCGTGGAGGCTCTCGTTGGTGGCGAGCAGGGCCTGGAACCACGAGTGGGCCATTTCGTGCACCGTCACCCCAACAAGGCTGCGCAGACTGCGGTGCCCCGTGATGAGCGTGGCCATGGGGTACTCCATGCCGCCGTCACCGCCCTGAATGACGGAATACTGCGGGTAAGGGTAAGGGCCAATG
>CALKYI010000485.1 GCA_938003665.1 uncultured Flavobacteriales bacterium | reverse complement strand
CGGCGAACGGTGAAGGTGAGCGCATTGCCGTGCACCGTTGCTACAGCGACAACGAAGAAGGCCGTTGGGCGGCAACCCAAATTTTTGACCTGCACAACCAGCGTCAACAACATTGGAAGGACATCGCCATCCTCTACCGCACCAATGCACAATCGCGCTCGTTTGAAGAAAGCCTTCGAAAGCTCAACGTTCCCTACCGTATCTACGGAGGATTGTCCTTTTACCAACGCAAGGAGATCAAAGACCTCATTGCCTACTTCCGCCTGACGGCCAACCCACGGGACGACGAAGCGCTCAAGCGCATCATCAATTATCCCGCTCGGGGCATTGGCAAAACCACCATGGATCGGCTGTTGGTGGAATCAACGGAACGCGACGTGAGCATTTGGGACCTCGTCTCAGATGCCATGGCCCCTCCCACCAGCGTAAAAGGAGCCAGCCTCAGAAAAGTCCAAGATTTTGTTCAAATGATGCGCGGGTTCCGTGCGGAATTGGACAAGAAGGACGCCCACGACCTGGGCATGCACATCGCCAAACACACTGGCTTGGTCCATACGTTGTACCAAGACAAAACGCCGGAGGGCGTGGCGCGCTACGATAACGTGCAAGAATTGCTCAACGGGATGAAGTCGTTCGTAGAACTCGCGAAAGAAGATGACCCCGATGCATTTGCCTCCTTGGGTGACTTCCTGCTCGACGTTGCCTTGCTAACGGATGCCGACCAGGATGACGGTGACGATAACAAGGTGAGCATGATGACCATTCATGCAGCGAAAGGGCTGGAATTCGAAAATGTATTCATCGTAGGACTCGAAGAAGAGCTCTTCCCTTCTTCGATGGCCATGCAGTCACGTGCCGATCTGGAAGAGGAACGGCGGCTGTTCTATGTAGCCATTACCCGTGCCAAACGCTCGTGCGCGCTCAGCTATGCCTTGACCCGTTACAAGTGGGGGCAATTGATCCAAGCGGAGCCCAGTCGGTTCATCGAAGAAATCGACTCCGACTGCGTCATCATGCCGTCTGCGAAGCAGGCCAAACCCACCCCGTTTGCCGGTGGCGCCAGTTTTGAAAGCCAGCGCAAGAATTGGCAATCCATGGGAAGTGGAAATCCAGGAGCGGCATTCAATCGCATGGCGGCCAAAAAGAAATCAGAAAGCGCTGCCCCGGAGAATCCGTTCAAAAAGCGCACAGCTTCCCCTCCAGTATCTGCTTCAGGAAAGCGCATGAGCCGTGTCAAACCTGCATCGCCGTCCCATTCCACTCCCCCTGCTTCCAGTGGTGCAATCGCCGAGGGCGTGAACGTCATGCACGAGAAGTTTGGCAAAGGCAAAGTGCTGCGTATTGAAGGCACAAGCCCCAATGAGAAAGCCACTGTTTTCTTTCCGACGGCGGGCCAGAAGCAACTTCTCCTGAAGTTTGCCAAACTCGAAATCATCGACTGAACATGCGCAAGAACGGTACCGGGTGGAAAGTTTGGCTGATGGCAAGCATGGTGCTTGTATTCCAGGCTTGCCGTCCCGAACCCGACAACAACCTGACCCTCCGCGCAACAGCGGCACACGCATACGATGGGCAATTCGTCTAAGGCA
>CALKYI010000484.1 GCA_938003665.1 uncultured Flavobacteriales bacterium | reverse complement strand
ACGACGCGCTCTGGGCTGTTGACGGCGCCATTGCGCGCGCGTTTCGGCATCAACCTGCGGTTGCAGTACTACGACGCCAAAACCCTCACGGACATCGTTGAGCGAAGCGCTGGGATCCTGAACATGCCCATCGAGCACGCCGCGGCGTACGAGATAGCATCGCGTTCCCGTGGCACGCCTCGGATCGCCAACGCGCTCTTGCGCCGCGTCCGAGACTTCGCGGAGATCAAGGGTGACGGAACCATTGATCAGAAGATTACGGAGTTTGCCTTGGACGCTTTGAATGTTGATCGCAAGGGGCTGGACGAGATGGACAACCGCATCCTCACGGCGTTGATCGACAAGTTCAATGGAGGCCCCGTCGGGGCATCGACCATTGCCACGGCCATTGGGGAGAATCCAGGTACGTTGGAAGAGGTCTACGAGCCGTATTTGATCCAAGAAGGGTTGTTGGTGCGGACGCCGCGCGGGCGTCAAGCCACCGCTGCGGCCTATGCGCACTTGGGCCGCACGCCGCAAGGGCAATCGGGCACCTTGTTTGGCGGCTGACCATGAGCAAGCAAGCACACACGGCACAAGACCGCAAGCGGGCGTTGGTTCGCGAGGCCAAGGCCTTGGGGTTTGAAGCGGTGGGCGTTTCCCAAGCGGGGTTTTTGGAAGAGGAAGCCGATCGGCTAGAGGAGTGGTTGCGCCGGGATTACCACGGCGAAATGGCCTATTTGGCGCGCAACGTGGACAAGCGATTGGATCCGCGGAAGTTGGTTCCAGGCGCTAAATCAGTGGTGTCCCTGCTGTACAATTACCACACCGATGCACAACCGACGGATCCGGAGGCGCCGCGCGTGGCGCGCTATGCGCAAGGGCAAGACTACCACTACGTCATCAAGTGGAAGCTCAAGGAATTGATGAAATGGGCCCAGCGGGAGTGGGGCGACGTCGGGGGACGGGTGTTTGTGGACTCCGCACCCGTTCACGAGCGGGCGTGGGCGGCTAAAAGCGGCCTCGGATGGGTTGGCAAAAACAGCTTGCTGCTGAACCAAGGCGTGGGCAGCTATTTCTTCATCGCCGAGTTGATCATCGACGTTGATTTGGAGCCCGATGCACCGACGGCGGATCACTGCGGCACGTGCACCCGGTGCATCGACGCCTGCCCGACCGGCGCCATCATCCAATCGGGCGTGGTGGACGGCTCCAAGTGCATCAGTTATTTCACCATTGAGTTGCGCGGAGCCATCCCCGAGCCGGTGCACCAGCACCTAGCGCCCTGGGTGTTCGGGTGCGATGTGTGCCAGGAGGTGTGCCCGTGGAATCGCCATGCGACGCCGCACAACGAGCCGCAATTTGCCCCGCATCCGGAATTGCTCGGGATGAAACGCAAGGATTGGGAAGAAATGACCGAGGAGGTCTTTCACGACGTGTTCAAGGGCACCGCTGTGAAGCGGACCGGATACGAGGGTTTGATGCGCAACGTTCAGGCGGCCTTCAAAGCGCCGGGTACGGACGGAAGGCCGACTCGATAAGTTCGGCGTGTTGCCGGAACCGTTCGGTGCACCAGTTTTTCAGGTGCTTCAAGTCCTCACCGGTAAGGTGCTTGATGGACTTTCGGAGTTCGCGGGCGAATAGCTTTTTGTTGGAGCTCACACGGAGCAAGACTTTTTTGCAGAGGCTAAGCATGTCTCGGGTCATTGTCGAGGTGGGTGGTTTCAATTCCACCCTTTAAACGCAGCAAATCCCGTTATCGTACCTTTGCCAAACGTTAAATTCCTGACCCTCCGCGCTGGAGAGGCACTGTGACTTGTAATCGCATGAAGCAACAACTGCGCAATATGGTCGACCGGAAGGTGCTCTTGGAGCGCATGCAAACGGATGAGGAACGTCGAACAACGATTTCCTTTTACCAGTATGCGCACATCCTGAACCCCGCCTTCTTTCGCGACTACTTGTTTTCCCATTGGGATGAATTTGGAGTGATGGGCCGCACCTATGTGGCGCACGAAGGCATCAATGCCCAAATTTCCATTCCGACCAATCGGCTAGAAGATTTCAAATCCCACTTGTACAGCATTTCGTTCCTGGATGGGATCCGCCTCAATTACACCGTTGATGAAGGCAAGTCCTTCTTCAAATTGACCATCAAGGTGCGCGACAAAATTGTCGCGGACGGCCTCAACGATGACGCGTTTGATGTCTGCGAAACCGGCGTGCACTTGGATGCGGTATCGTTCAATGAGCTCACGGCCAAAGACGACACCATCCTCATCGACATGCGCAACCACTACGAAAGCGAGGTGGGCCACTTCAAAGGGGCGATCACACCGGATGTCGATACATTCCGCGAGGAGATTGAATTGGTGGAAAACATGCTGCAAGGCAAGGAAGACCAGAACATCGTGATGTATTGCACGGGCGGTATCCGGTGCGAAAAGGCGTCGGCTTGGCTCAAGCACAAGGGCTTCCCCAACGTGCACCAACTCAACGGCGGCATCATCGAATACACCCGTCAGGTGCGGGAGCAAGGCCTCGAAAACCGGTTCATCGGCAAGAACTTTGTTTTCGATGAGCGATTGGCCGAACGCATTTCAGATGACGTCATCGCTCATTGCCATCAATGCGGCGCCTCCTGCGATGACCACACCAATTGCTCCAACGTGGGCTGCAACCTGCTCTTCATTCAGTGCCCGTCTTGTGCCGAGAAGTACGAGGGCACGTGCGGGGAGCGGTGCCAGGAAATCATTCACCTGCCCGAGGATGAGCAGCGGGAATTGAGAAAGGGCAAAAAGGACAGCGCGCGCATCTTCAACAAAGGCCGCCTCCGCGCCGGAGGGCGAAACGGGTGTTCAGACGCTTAGGGCGTGTACTCGACGGCTCCGTCGAGGATGTAGTTCATCTGGTACACGTCGTCCGCATTCAGGCGGAATTTGCCCGCAAAGGTCAACCGCTCATCGGTTTGGTAGACACGGGGTGACTTGCCCACGAAACGCAGGTCTATGACCGATTCCGGCCCAGCGCCGCCGCAGAAAAAGCAATTCGCAAACGGGTATCGGCTCAACACGTAGAAGTCCTCGTCGACGTCCACCGGAATCATGTAGCCGGTGATGAAGAACTCTTTGCACTCCGCGCCGATGACGATGTCACCGAAGGTGGGCTTCCAGTAGTAGGCATCCAGTTCCTCCACGTAGACATCTTTGAATTCCACGTCCTCGAGCATTCGCCAGGTCAACTCAGCATAGGCTTCGGCCTCTTCATTGGCGGGCGCTGCGATGCGGACATCAGGCAACATCCCGGCAGCCTTGACTGCGGTTGCCGCGCGTTCACCTTCTTCTGTGGGGTGGCAGTAAGAGCTCAAGTCCAATGCACTCAAGGCAACAACTCCCATGATGCCCAACCACCACGATGGCTGCAGTTTCGGAAATGAGAGACGAGTTGATTTCAGGTTCATTGAGCTTCGGATAACGTGCGTGAGGTGTCGATGCGGACGGCGGAAATGCCGGGAATAGCGGCCGCAATCAACCCGACAAAGATAGCCAATCCCACAAGGACGAGTTCTTCGGGCATCACACCGATGTTGCCCCAATCGTAACGGAATTTGTCTTCCACCAATTGCGCCAATGCGACCAAGCCGAGTCGGCTGAGCACCAAGCCCAGCAGGGATCCCCCCGTGCTCAGCAGCCCGCCTTCGAGCAACAGCAGCAAAAACAACCCGCCCCGTGAGCCGCCCATGGTCCGCATCAAGGCCAATTCATAGCGCCGTGCCAACAGGTTGTCGTAGACCGAGATGAAAATGCTCGCAAAGCTGATCAGCATGATGAGCAGGGCGATGGACCGTAAGGTGTTCATTCCGATGCCAAAATTTTGCGTCAGCCGGTTGATCTCGATTGAAGGGAGGGCCACTTGCATGTTGGTCTCCCGGATGGTGTTGGGAATCGTCAGGACGGCGAGCGGGTTGCGCTTTTTGAGTAGCACTGCTGTGATTTCCCGGTCTTCAGGTTCCACAACTTCCCCGTGCCCTTCGTGGACTTCCCAGATGGTAGAGATGGTACAGAGCAGCAGTTGATCCAGCACGGTGCCACTTGGCTCCAATCGGCCAACGACCCGGAATACCTTGTCGGTGTGTACGTCTGTCTCGTCCTGCAACCCATGTGCGCTGAAA
>CALKYI010000483.1 GCA_938003665.1 uncultured Flavobacteriales bacterium | reverse complement strand
CGTCGACGGTTAAATGGAAAATGCCGTTGCCGCCATCCGCAGCGACCCGTATGTCGAGGTCGTACAAACCGGAAGTCTGCACATTCAGCGTGTAGTTCATCCATTCGTCCATGGAAATCCACCCCACGTTGTATCCATTGGAATTCACGGGGTCGCTTGAATATTCGATGTCGACGCCGTCATTGCGGTATTGCCAACCGTTGTTCCACGCCGTGAACTCGCCTGTGGTCACGTGGTAAGTGGCTACCTGTTCATCGTGGTAGGCGATGCCCACCCGGCCGAGGTCGAAGTCAGTGGCGTATACGAGGCCGGGGACTTCGTGCGGAGTGCCGTGAAAAGGCAAGGTCTCATCGGAATACGTTTGGCGCAGCATCGCGTCCGGCACATTGATTTGGCGCGTGCAATTTTCGGCCTTGAGCCCTTCGGCCAATTCCATCAAAGCGTCCACGGCATAGGCTTGCGTGGGCTGAGGCCCGTCGCCGTTCCAGAAGTCAAGGAGGGTTTGATACCCTTCTGTCTTGACGATGGACAGCGGGCATGAAATGCTTTCGATTTTTTTCAACGGCCACCAAGCCCACCCCATGTTCAGGTCCTCGACGAGTCGAATGGCATCGCGGAACCAAACGTTGCTGCTTTCGCCACTTTCCCCAAGGTAGAGGGGCACGTTGTACTGGTCGCGTAGGCCCGTTGCAAAGGACATATCCACGGGTTCATTTTTACTGCAGTATTTGTGCGGAGAATAGACCATCTGGTCGTCCCAGGGCGGCGTAAGCCCGGTGAAATCATTGGCAAACCAATTGCCCTCGATAAAAATGATGTGGTCAGGATCCACGGCGCGAATGGCCTCGGTGCATTGCTCGTAGAGGTTGCGCAGAGCCGTGCCACCGGGGATGTTCCAATTGGGCTCGTTGAGCAGGTCGTACCCTGCAATCCACTGCTCACCAACGTAGTGTTCGGCGATGCGCTCCCACAAAGCGACCATTTTAGCTCGGTTTTCCGAACTCTCCCAAAGAGAGGGTTTGGAAGGGTCATAGTCCGAAATGCCTTGGTCGTAGCCCTGACCGCCTGGCGCGGCGTGCAGGTCCAAGATGACGTACATCTCGTTCGCTGCACACCACGACAACAGGCTGTCGGTCAACTCGAATCCGGTGTCTAACCAAGTGTTTTCGCCGGAAACGGGCTCCTCTTCAATGGGCAAGGTGAAGAGGTTGTAATGCATGGGGAGCCGAACGGAGTTGAATCCCCATGCTTTGAGTGAGTCGATGTCGGCCTCCCGCATGTGGTTGTGAAGCCACGCGTAGTAAAACTCCGCAGTCGCTTCAGGTCCCACCAAATCCTCGATGGTAGCTCGGATTTGATGCTGGGCACCGGCAAAACCGGTCGTCTGCAGCATGTATCCCTCTTGTACCATCCATCCACCCAATCCCATGCCGCGCAACAAAACCGGCTCACCGGCTTCA
>CALKYI010000482.1 GCA_938003665.1 uncultured Flavobacteriales bacterium | reverse complement strand
AGCGATTGCCGAATCGAAATTCAACGACCTCGCCCAATCGAACCCTCAGTCTTTTCCAATTGCGGACACCGAGTAAAGACTCAAGGTTTACTTCCGTTAATTCCTGTGCGTTGGAAACACCAATTACCCTCCAAAACTGTGGATTCGAATCCATCACCTTGCCTTGATTCACCAAGGCCAACCCCTCAATGGTTCCATTCGCTAACCCACTGTACAATAGTTTATTGTGGTTCAAGGCAGCCACCAACTCACCGTGCTCACGAGCGTCCTTGAATACAGCGAAATAACATCCATCAACCTGACCAGGGTGAATAGTATACGCCGCTGATCCAGCGGCATTCGACCACGCGAATGGATGAAGTTCTGGGTGTGCTTGAATGTGATCCCACACCCTTACCGCCTCTTCGCGTTCCGAATCGGAAAAAACCCGTTGCGCAGCTGCATTGCTGTGCAACAATGTTCCAGCACCACTGAAGACCAGTGTGGGATCCGTCCACACATCCGTCCACGCCACCATTTGTTCCCGGGTTTCCATGCTATCCCTCTAAGTTAACCCTCAGCGGGCTTGATTCGCTTTCCATCGATTCGCACCAACTCTCCACGCTTGTACTCCAACGTTTGTTGGAGCATCTGATTCGGTCCGTAATAGAGCCATTTGCCCTCTCGCTGTCCGAGGTTGTAACGCTCGACACGTTCCGTCGAGCCGTTGTAATCCTTGTACACGTGTTTACCAACAGGCAGGCCCATCTCATATTCACCTTTGAATTGCTCTGTGCCATTCGGAAATGTATGGATCCAGGTACCGTGACGTTCACCATCGACGTACGTACCCTCTTCTCTGTGGTCGTTGACATCCATCACCCACGGACCTTGTTTCAAGCCGTAGTCGTATCGGCCTTCTACCAACGTTTTGCCCGTCCGATCCAATTCCAAAAAGTTCCCATCGGCTTTGCCTTTGCGGTACGACTCGTCACGGTGCAAGGAACCATCGATGTAATACCATCGCCAGTTCCCGTGAAATTCACCGTCACGGTACGTTCCCTCCTGAATCAACTGGCCCGTCTCTGCGTAAAACTTCCATCGGCCTTCGCGCTTGCCTTCACTGAAAGCACCCTCGGATTTGAGCGCACCATCTGGATAAAATTGCTTCCACTCTCCTATGCGCTTGCCCTCGGCGTTGGTTACTCCTTCTCCAATTTTGATTCCCTGCTCGTACAGGGCTCCGGAGGTGATGTTTCCAGCTTCATCGTATTCGGTGTACACCCCCACCCTCATTCCGTTTTCATACGTTGAACGCGTTGCAATGCTTCCATTGGCATGGGTGGTCGTTCGGATGTCGATTTCTTGGGTTTCCACCGCATCGGAAACCACCTCCCCCTCGAAGTATTTTACGACATCTTCGAGCTGTCCCCACTGATCATAAAACCTAAACAACCCATTGCGTTTGCCCGCTTCCCAAGGACCTTGCTCCTGCAAAATACCATTGCCCGTCCACTCCATCCATACCCCGGTTTTTTGCCCAAATGAATCGTATCGATTGACCTTTTCGACGTTGCGCAGGTACCCCTTGTCATATTCCAGTAATGCAATGGTTCGCCCATCCGATGCGTATTCCCGGCCCTTTCCATCCTCCACGTTGTTGCGAAAAGGAATGGCCTTTCGCCGTTGACCTTCTTGGTCATATTCATATGTCCAACCGGAACGCTGATTGGCATCGTAATGCTTCTCCACTTTCACCTTTCCACTCGGAAAATAGCTGCGTTCCCATCCCGACTTCAGGTCTTCCACATACTCAACCGATCGGAGCTTGACACCGGTCGTATCAAAAAACTCCCACGTGCCGTCCAAAAAAAATTCGCGGCGATTGCCTTTGCTCTTGATTGTTCCATTCTCGTGGTACGCTGTCCAAACACCCTCGGGTTGACCATTGACTAAACATCCTTCACTTGCCTTTTTTCCGTTTGGAAAGGTATACACCGTCCAGTTGCATTCACCGGCAGAATCCTGCGCAACGCAACAAGTTGTCATCCACAGACACAACAATAGAATATTCTTTTTCTTAGAAAATAAACCCATCGTAATAGGGCTGTTAACTGTGTTAGTAAGCCACTTGGATTTCGCTTGGATTTCCATCTTGTTCACGACCATCGCCTCGGTTCTGAACAGCGTATTGCAAAATGAATCGTTGATTTTCAAAGCTTAAAGATGGTTTTAAACATCCTGTGAATAGCAGAAGCTTCGGATAATTTATGCCAACGCGAATCGTCAATAACCTTCAAAAGTGTCCGGAAAAATGAAGGTGAAAATTCGGGATCGAAAATTTTGAATTGTGAGGGGCTCACTGGCTTAGACGAAAACCACGAAATCGAAAGTGAAGTTGTTGTGGAGTTCTTCACACGATAAACCCACTATCAACCGTGAAGTTGTGAATTAACTTGCCGCTCAAATTCGAGAAAATGCGCGTTTCAATAGGAGGTGATCATGCTGGACCTGCCTTGAAAAAGGTCCTGACCGCACACTTGGAATCCCAAGGTGTCGAAGTTATCAATCGGGGAACGGATTCCCTGGAAAGTGTGGACTACCCTGATCACGCCCATGCGGTATCCGAAGATGTAGCCAATGGATCGGTGGATTTCGGCATCTTGATTTGCGGTTCCGCCAACGGTGTAGCCATGACGGCTAACAAGCATCAATCCGTGCGAGCTGGCCTGGCGTGGAACAGCGAAGTAGCCAAGTTGGTCAAGCAGCACAACAATGCCAATGTTCTGTGCATTCCCGCACGGTTCGTGACGGAGGCAGAAGGATTGGATATTTTGAAAGCCTACATGGAAGAGGAGTTTGAGGGAGGCCGACATGAACGCCGAGTGAACAAAATTGCCTGTGCTGTGGCCTTGTGTTTGTTATCGTTGATTCCATCAGTGCAGGTGTTGGCGCAAGTGGCTGATCCCCAACCTTTTGCTTCCACCATTCTTGCTGAAGATTTGGAGAATCACTTGATGGTATTGGCAAGCGATGCCTTTGAGGGCCGTGAGACGGGCGAGCGCGGCGCAGAAAAAGCAGCGGCATACATTGCCAGTCACTTCAACAGCATTGGGATCGCTCCCTACGATGGCTTGACCTATTACCAACCAGTCAAATTGATTCGTTCGCAGATCACGGGCGGTCAGGCTTCCGTCAATGGAAATGAACTTGCATTTTTGGATGACTTCCTCTTCTACCCTGGACTGAAAGTTTCCGCGCTCGAAGATGTGGCCATGGTCGCGGTGAGTGGAGCGGAGTCTGTGGCTTCGACCGATGTCAAGGGCAAAGCCGTAGTCGTTGCGGGAACCGACGGGTTGAATGATGTGCGTGAAGCAGCCAATAACAATGGAGCCTCGGCTGTTATTGTTGTCAGTGAGGACATCAGCACACTTCGAAGCCGCATGAAACCTTGGTTGATGCGCAAGTCATTGCGATTGGATCGCGATGAACCAAGGGAACGGGAAGGAACGCGCATTCCAACGTTCATGGTGGATGCAGCTGCGACGGCTTCATGGTGGAATGCTTCGGATGTGAAGTCTTGGAAAAAGTGGAGCAAGAAGCTCGCTAAAGGCAAGGCCCCTGATGCAGTTGACTTGGTGGCTGCTACATGGAATTTTTCGTTGGACCGCACAGAAGAAGCCATTGTTGGTCAAAACGTACTCGGTTATATCCCGGGCTCGGATTCCTTGCTTCGAGAAGAATTGATTGTGATCACAGCGCACTATGACCACGTGGGCATCATCGATGGTGAAATTCACAACGGTGCCGATGATGATGGCTCAGGAACAGTATCGGTGCTGGAATTGGCCCAGGCATTCCAAGAAGCAGTGAAAGCGGGTGAAGGTCCAAAACGAAGCGTTTTGTTGATGACCGTTGTTGGCGAGGAGAAAGGGCTGTTGGGCAGCGAATGGTATGCGGATCACCCCATTTGGCCGTTGGAACAAACCGTCGCCAATTTGAACATTGACATGATTGGTCGTGTAGACGAAGCGCATCCGGATGATGATCGATACGTGTACCTCATTGGCTCGGACAAACTCTCCTCTGAGTTGCATGAAATCAGTGAAAATGCTAATTCGACGTACACCAACTTAGCGTTGGATTACACGTTTAATGCGCCGGACGATCCCAATCGGTTTTACTACCGCTCGGACCACTACAATTTTGCGAAAAACAACATCCCAGTGATTTTCTACTTCAGTGGTGTCCACGAGGATTACCACCGGCCTGGAGATGATCCGGAAAAAATCCACTACGACAAGACAGCTGAAATTGGCCAGCTCGTCTTTTACACGGCCTGGCAACTGGCCAACCAACCGAAACGCATTGAGGTCGACCGGGTCAACGACTTCCCAACGAAATAACGGGCTCGGAATACCGCTGGAAGGCGGCAATTTCTTCTTGGTATGCTGCACCTGTTGCCGGGCCATTGAATCCGGAATGGACGTGCACAGTGCCGTCGTGTTGGATGAACAGCGTAGTTGGAAAGCTGATGATCTGATCTAAAAATGGAAAGGCGTCTGCCGCCACCCGCTTGCTTGCTTTTCCGCCAAGCACGATGTCCCAATCCATCCCCATTTCGGAGCGAAAAGCATCCAACCGCTCGTAGGCTTTAGTGGTTGAATCGGGCCGCTCAAACGCCACGGATAATTGGTCGGCGTGTTCCATGGGAAGGGTGGTCAGCAACCGTACTTCGTCCATGCAGTTCGGGCACCAGGTGCCAAGGACGTCCAAAACAGTAACACGACCTTCTGTGGGAACCAAGGCGCGGTTATATGAGTTGCCTTTGGCATCATAGAGGCGAACGAACAGGGAATCCGCAGGCGGGTTCAATTGAGCCAATGCCACACGTGAGTCCCACGGTTCGGCCGGGGCCGCAGACCACGTGGTGTGGTAATGGTTGCCGCTGTAGAAATGGCCATCGGTCCATTGGTCATCTGTTAAGGCGGCACTAAAGTAAAATAGGTGCGCGCCGTCAAACGTCTGGAGGACCAACTTTTCTCCATCGAAGTGGCCCGCGAGGTAGCGGTAGTCACCGGTGGGTGTGCGCATGGTGCCTTCGACTTGACCATTGCTGGATCGCAAGTCGAGTTGTGCATTGGCTGTTCCTGATTGTTCAGCATTGTTGGCCCCAAACCAAACGTCCCAGCAACCCACGATGGCTTGGCTGCCGTTGGTTGATGCGGCGTCGGTCAATGTGAACGGGACGCGGTAGGCGCCACTCTCCGTTTCCGGACGCAGGGAATCCGTCCAAAAACCAGCTGAAGCGGATGCGAGCGTGAGGGTCCCGTTGAATACAGGGACATGGTACGTGTCGCTTGCGGTCTGATCGAGTTGGATGGCCTCTTCCCCGTTGTTCACCACCCATCCTGAATCGCTAATGGCGATGGGAAAATTCGCTTGAACCGAGTCGTTCAACGCAAACACCAGCCGGTTGGGTGACGGCTCGTGTGTTCCACACGCTGCCAAGAAAGCAACAGTGAGAACCAAGAAGAACCCGCGCATTAACCAAGGTCGAATTTGATGCCCTGGGCCAACGGCAAGGTACGTCCGTAGTTGACGGTGTTGGTCTGGCGGCGCATGTATGCTTTCCACGCATCTGAGCCGGACTCACGGCCTCCGCCGGTTTCCTTTTCTCCACCGAAGGCACCGCCGATTTCAGCACCGGAAGTGCCGATGTTAACGTTGGCAATACCGCAATCGGAACCGCTTGCACACAAGAACGCTTCGGCTTCCCGTACGTTGTTGGTCATGATGGCTGAAGAGAGCCCTTGTGCAACGTTGTTTTGCATGGCAATTGCTTCGTCCAGTTCATCATAGGGCATGATGTACAGGAGTGGCGCGAAGGTTTCGTGCTGGACAATCGCGAGGTCGTTGCTGGCTTCCGCAATCGAAGGGCTGACATAGCAGCCACTTTCGTATCCCGCGCCTTCCAGCTTGCCGCCTTTGACGACGAATTTACCCCCTTGGTCCTCTACAGCCTGGAGGGCGTCCAGGTACATCTGAACCGCGTCTTGATCGGTCAACGGTCCGACGTGGTTGCTTTGGTCGAGGGGGTTGCCAATGCTCAATTGCTTGTAGGCATTGGCCAAAACGTTTTTGACCTGATCATAGATGGAGCGGTGAATGATCAGTCGACGTGTGGACGTGCAACGCTGCCCACAGGTTCCAACAGCGCCAAATACCGCCGCAGGCACCACCATATCAAGGTCGGCGTCAGGCGTGATGATGATGGCGTTGTTTCCTCCCAATTCGAGTAGCGCGCGGCCCAAACGGGCACCTACGGTAGCGCCTACTGCCTTCCCCATGCGGGTGCTACCCGTGGCACTGACCAGTGGAATGCGTCCGTCAGCGCTGATCTTCTCTCCGATGTTGGCATAGCCATTCACCACGCAAGACAGGGCCGCAGGAACACCGTTGGCTGTAGCCACATCATTCCAAATGTGTTGGCATGCGAGGGAGCAAAGCGCACTCTTTTCAGATGGCTTCCAAACACACGAGTCGCCGCAGATCCATGCAAGCGCTGTGTTCCACGCCCAAACAGCGACGGGGAAGTTGAACGCTGAAATGATGCCGACCACACCAAGCGGGTGGTACTGTTCAAACATGCGGTGCTCAGGCCGCTCGGAATGCGTTGTCATACCGTAGAGCTGCCGGCTCAAACCAACTGCGAAGTCACAGATATCGATCATTTCTTGCACCTCACCCAAACCTTCTTGTAATGACTTGCCCATTTCGTAGCTGACCAGGGCACCGAGCGCGTCCTTCTTTTCGCGAAGGGCGTCCCCGAATTGGCGAACGACCTCTCCCCTTTTGGGTGCGGGCACATTTCTCCATTCAACGAAAGCGGCTTGTGCTGCAGCAATGACTCGCTCGTATTCTTCCTCGGTCGCGCTGGTAAGTGAGGCAATGACCTTGCCGTCGACAGGAGAAATGGATTCGATGACGGGTCCTGAGCCAAATGCTTCAGTACCGATCATGACACCGGGGTTGGTGGATTGAATGTTGAGCTCGCGGAGGATGTTTTGGATGTCCATGGTGATGAAATATTCAGCCGCAAAGGTAGTTTGGTGGGTTTTGGCCAACAAAGCGGACTAAACCTTTGATTATCAATAAAATAGAAAAATCAATCTTGAGCAAAGATTCAATGAGTAGTTCATGGAGGTGTTTCAGAGCCGATATAAGCGAGAAAACAACCTTTCTCGTAATGTTTCACGTGGAACACTCTAGCGACCGAGGCGAACCAGGAGAACCGCAAGGTCCGAAGCACTCACCCCAGAAATTCGGGAAGCCGTTGCGAGCGTGTCGGGTTTTTCTGCAGAAAGTTTTTCCCGCGCCTCACTACTGAGCGATTCGAGCGCATTGTAATCAAAGTCTTTCGGGATGGTCACATAGTCCAATCGCTGAAGTTTATCCGCGACCGCTTGCTCTTTCTCGATGTAGCCCTGGTACTTGATTTCAACCTCCATGCTTTCCAGGTCGGACGCTGTCAGCGCGTGTTGATTGGAAAGCTCCGCGACCGAGCCCATGTGATCAATCATGTCGTTGACGCCGATGTTGGGTCGAGTCAAAATGGATATGGCCTTTTGTTTCTGCTTCAAAGGAGCTGATTCTTTTGAAGCCAAGAGGCTTGCCGCATCTTCTGGAGACACGCTTAGTTTTTCCAACCCTTTGCGCATGGCGTGGACCCGGGTGCGTTTACTCTTGAGATCGCGCAACCGGTCTTCGCCAGCTAACCCAATGCTGTGAGACAACGGCGTCAGGCGCTGGTCAGCGTTGTCCTGCCTCAAGAGAATGCGGTACTCAGCGCGGGACGTAAACATGCGGTACGGCTCTTTGGTGCCTTTTGTTACGAGGTCATCAATCAACACACCGACGTATGCTTGGTTGCGCTTCAGCACAACAGGCTCTTTGTTCCACGTGGAACGTGCGGCATTGATTCCCGCCATGATGCCTTGGGCTGCGGCTTCCTCGTACCCTGTGGTACCGTTGATTTGTCCCGCGAAAAAGAGGTTATTAATGGCCTTCGTCTCGAGGCTGTGTCGCAATTGAGTTGGGTGGAAAAAGTCGTACTCGACCGCGTAGCCTGGTCGGAAGAACTTGACGTTTTCGAAGCCAGGAACAGCGCGAAGGGCGCGCACTTGGACATCTTCAGGTAGGCTGGTACTGAACCCGTTCACGTAGACTTCAATGGTGTCCCAACCTTCCGGCTCGACGAATAATTGGTGTGCGTCTTTGTCGCTGAACCGTTCGATTTTGTCTTCGATGCTGGGGCAGTATCGCGGCCCCATTCCTTGGATGCGTCCATTGAACATGGGCGAGCGGTCGAAGCCTTCACGCAGTAAATCGTGAACGTCTGTATTGGTGTAGGCGATATGGCAGCTGCGTTGATGCTCGAGAAGAGGGGTGTTCGTATAGGAGAAACGTTGGGGATTGTCATCGCCCTTTTGTTCCTCCATCACATCGTAGTTGATGCTACGGCCGTCCACACGCGGAGGGGTTCCAGTTTTCATTCGGTCAGCACTGAGCCCGTGCTCAACCAACTGCTCTGTGATGCCTCGAACGGCTTTTTCTCCAGCGCGGCCACCACCGAATTGCTTTTCGCCGACGTGCATGAGACCATTGAGAAAGGTGCCTGCGGTGACCACAACGGATCGAGAGCGTATCGTCGCCCCGAGTTGGGTTTTGACACCTACACAGGTTCCGTTTTCGATGAGAAGTTCAACAACAGCGTCTTGCCAAAAGTCCAGTTTCGGCGTTTGCTCGAGCATGAGCCGCCATTTTTCAGCGAAGCGCATGCGGTCGTTCTGGGTTCGAGGAGACCACATAGCAGGTCCTTTTGAACGGTTGAGCATACGGAACTGGATGGCGCTGTGATCACTGACAATACCGGAGTACCCGCCCAAGGCGTCAATTTCTCGAACGATTTGGCCTTTGGCGATGCCCCCCATGGCGGGGTTGCACGACATCTGGCCAATCACCCCCATGTTCATGGTGATGAGCAGGGTAGAGGCTCCAAGGTTTGCAGCGGCAGCAGCGGCTTCATTTCCGGCGTGTCCTGCCCCAACCACAATGACGTCATAAGTGTCGTGGATCATGCGTAGTGTTCAAAGTAGTGTGCGATCCAACGGTCTTCTTGGGTGCGCATGGTTTTTTGCTCGTCGTCCGTTTTGTCTTTGTGCCCGACAAGGTGAAGGTGTCCATGGATGATAACACGAAGTAACTCATTGAAAAACAATTGGTTGTGTTTTTTCGCGTTGTCCTTGATTCGGTCTATTGAGAGCATCAGATCACCGGAGATTTGATCGGCTTCGCAGTAGTCAAACGTGATGATGTCGGTGTAGTAATCGTGCTGGAGGTGGGTTTTGTTCACCTCGAGCAGGTAATCGTCCGAGCAGAATACCACCGCGAGCTCACCAATGGTTTTTCCATGAGCGGCTGCAAAATCTTGGATCCACGCTCGGATGCTGCGCCGGTTAGGACACCGAAAAGCGTGGTCGGCATTGTGAAATTGGAATGCCAAGGAAACAGGTTTAGGACGCCGCGAAGACGTCGTTGAAGGTCAGCTCAACAATGCGACCGTCGTCATCGAACGTGCACTCATCAGCAAGGCTGCGCATCAGGAAAACGCCGCGCCCATTGGGCTTTTCGATGTTTTCAGGCGAAGTGGGGTCCGGAACGTTTTCGAAATCAAAGCCCGCACCCTGGTCGGTGATTTTGAAGTAGAGGTTGCGTTCCTGCAGTTCGTATTCAACCACCACGGTCTTGTCGTCTTGCAGTTTGTTGCCGTGAACAATGGCGTTGTTGACGGCCTCCGTCATGGCGATCAGGACGTCGCCATAGCATTCATCATCGAACGCGTTGTTGTCTCGAATTTCATCGATCAAACGCTCAATGATCGCAATGTTCTCCGGCTGGGAAGCAAATTCCAATTTGTGCATGGTTTCAATCATAATGCCTAGCGTTCGGGTTGAAGCTCGAGTGTGGGCTTTGTGTCGTCCAAATTATTGAAATAATCGTTGACTCGGTCTCGGTAGTATTCCTGCAATTCAAGGGGAATTGTTCGTAACCATTCGGCTTCACGTGCCTTTTGGTCGAGGTATTCCAGCAATGGGGCAGGAGCGGTGGCGAGATTTTGGTTGCCGGTGGTGGATTTTCGTTTGTCGTCTTCACCTCGGGTCATCTCTGCTTTTTCAGCTTCGAGCAAGCGCACCAAGAGTTCTTGTTGGCGCTCGAGGGTTTCGATGGTCACATCCTTGGTCACCAGGTCGCGCTCAATTTCCTCCATCTCCTTGGCGATGTCACTCATCTGGGTGCCGTCACCGGATCCATCGGCATTCAGATCCTGGGCTTTTTGCTCGGCCATTTGGCGCAATGCGGCTTGTTGGGCGGCCATCTGTGCGAGCTCTTTGCTGAGTTGACGCTGTTGACGTCCATCGCGCCCGGCGTTTGCGCCTTCCCCCATCATCTCCTTCATTTTTTGCAGGCGTTCACCGAGGGATTGCTGCATCTTCTTGATGTCACCAGCACTCGGTGCAGGCTTGGGTTTGCCGTTGCCCCCCGGGTTTTCGCAGTTGCCGCTTCCCGGCTGCTTTTGTGCCATGTCTTGCTGCATCTGCTGTAGCGCGTCATCCAGCATTAAAGCGAGGTTGTTGAAGCTGGTCATCACGTACTGCTGGTTGCTTGTGATGAGGTCGGTTTCACGGTCGCCAAAGCCGCCGAGGGCTTGTTCCATGTGGTGGTTGATGAGGCCAATTTCCCGGTTGACGGCGGGCGCTAACTGTGGGATGCGTAGGCTCAACTCAAACAAGGAGTCCTCCACCATGCGCGCGTCATCTTTGAGCCGGCGTTGGGTTTGTCCGTGCATCACGTAAGCGGGGTCGTTGTCGCTGGTGGTGCGCAAGGCCTCCATCAGCCCTTCTTCATCAAACGACAAATCAATGATGTTTTCGAGCAAAGCGCGCAAAGCATCCATGTCGATTTCCAATGATTCCTCGCTTTGCTGCTGCATCATGCTCTCCATCTGTTCGGCCATTTGCTGCATTTCATCGGCGGCCTGCTGCTGTTGTTGGGAGGCTTTTTTGTTCTTGTCTTGATCCAGCTGATCGGAGCTTTCGTTCATTTTTTGCTCAATGGATTCGCGCTCTTCTTCGCGGTCCATGGTGGCATTGGGGTTTTCGAGCTCTTGGTTGTCTTTTTCCAGTTGGTCGAGGCGCTCCTGAATTTCTTCAAACGCTTCGTTCAAGGCGTCTTGTTCGGCTTTGAGGCTGTCGCTCGGGCTCTCCTCGTTTCGCGTCTTTTCGGCGAGTTCTTCCTGCTTTTCAGCGAGTTCCTTGAGGTCTTCGATGGCCTCCTCCATTTTGACTTCATACTCCAGCTGCTTGAATTGCTCGAGTGCGCGGTCCAGTTCTTTTTCAAGGGACTCTTGATCCACTTGCATGTTTTCGAGCTGTTCTTGGATTTGCTCCAACGCTTCGGGGTCCATCTCATCCATGAGCCGCTGCATTTCCTCGTACATAGCCTTGAGCTCATCGCTCATCACCTGCTCCATGAGCTCTTGGAGCTGTTCTTGCTTTTCGAGGATCCGCTCTTCTTCGGGGCTGAATTCGTTGGCGCGTTCGTCTTTCTCGCTGTTTTGTTGCTGGAGTTGTTCGAGGTTTTCGCGGAGCTCCTCCTGCTTTTTCACCAGCTCTTCCATGGCCCGCTCATCCTTCCAGTCGATCTCTGAATCCTCCGCGAGCTGCCTGCGGAGCACCTCCATTTCTTCACGGAGCTCTGCTGCACTTTCTCTCGCTTGTCGCATTTGTTCCTCGATGTCTGCGTTGGCTTGGTCGCGTTCTTCACGGATGTCCATTTCTGATGGAGGAGCGAATGTGCGAGGTGTGGACCGAGCCATTTTTGGGCCGTGGATGCGGTCGTTGTCCCACACTTCAAACCAGTACTCGAGAACATCTCCCTGAACAACTCCTAATTCCGCAAGGGACCACTCAAAGAAGAACCGGTCGGAACGCCCCGTGGGTGAATCCATCGAAATTCGAGTCGTCGCGTTCAGTGTGGGGGCCTCAGCGACAAACAGTTCTTCCGGACGCTCGCCCACCTCCAACCACTGGGAAACGAAATTGAGCCGTCTGATCCCGTAGTCGTCCAAAACCTCACCGTTGAAATAACGGATGGATTGCGCGG
This sequence comes from uncultured Flavobacteriales bacterium, assembly GCA_938003665.1. GTDB lineage: Bacteria > Bacteroidota > Bacteroidia > Flavobacteriales_D > Sanyastnellaceae > UA16. The sequence goes on along the minus strand of CALKYI010000482.1, from coordinate 3,461 downwards.
TGGAATCAATGCGCTCCGATGCGGTGATGCGTGGCGGCTGGTCGGCAAGCACTTGGAGGTAATACCGAAGGGAGTCCAAAGCACCCACGGCTTGGTTGGTGGGTACTAGCCAGTACGGCCCGCTTTCGGTGGCCCGCAGGGAAGTGGTGAACACCCCCGCGGCACCCTTCAGCACCGGCGAGGGTTGGCCGGGCGCTTCGATGCGTAAAGTGTCGGTATCCTTGCTTCGAACGGCCCACTCAATCGTCGTGCCTTCCGGAACGCGCAGGTTGCCAACATCCACGAGGGTTTCACTCGGCAGTCCGGTGTATGCCGGTGGGGTGGTGGTGATTTCCAGCCCGACCAACGTGGGAACTGGCAACGCGATCAATCGGTAATTCGACGATACCACCCCGCCGCCGGTCAGCCGAAACGGGATGTCTTCGCGGACCAATGGAAAGGTGTGTTGGAAGGTGCTGCCGACCCGCTCCATGCGGTAGCGGCTTTCTCCCACCTCTACCATGACCACCTCCGGAACAACGTCACCCGACGTGGTGACCGTCAGGGTATACGGTTGCATCGCCGGTACCCGTAGGTCGCCTTCCAATGCAAACGAGAAAGGGGGTGGGGGGATGAAGTCTTGGCGGTGCGCCAAGATGCGGCCTGCAGGCTCTTTCACAAGCCCAGGGCTCCAGACCCACAACCCGGAAGCGATGACGAGCACAGGAATGGCATACCGCAACAACCCCTTGCTTTTCTCCCAATCAATCGCTCGCTGGAACGCAACAGGTTGCAGTGCAGTGGTGCGCTCTTCGATGGATGCTTCAAGCAACGACGTGTCGGTGGATTGTCCACCCGTACCCAATTGTTGCTGCAACTGGAGAACGTTGAGGAGGCGATCGCTGATCTCGGGAAAGTGCTGGCCGATTAAATCACTGGCCTCTTCGTAGGACAACCCTTTGCCGATTCGGGCCCACTTCAACAGCGGTACCACGAGCCACACCACCAACAAAACAGAGCTTCCAGTCAACAGGGTCCAAAACAGGACCGTTCGGCCAGCAATTCCAAAGCGCCCAACGGACTCCAAAAGCGCAAATCCGATGCCCGCGCACACCAAAACCGCCAAGGACCGCAAGGCTCCGTTGACGAGTTGATTGAGGTAGTAGGCTCGGATGAATTCATCGAGCTTTTGGATGAGGCTTCCGCGTTGGGCCATAGCCTGACGAAGTTACAATCCAACACGGGTTTAACCTTCGGTTATTGTGTGCGTGAAAGCGGTCAAGGGGAATGTGTGTACTTTTGATTCCCCCAAATTGGTAGCCACGATTCACATGCGCACAATTTTTTCCGCCCCTGCACCGGTCATTCGGACCGCCTTTTTTGCCCTTTTCACAACCCTGATGGCCGCCCCGAGCGGATGGTCACAGGTGGTGATCAATGAGTTTGACCCATCCGGTCCTGGCACAGATACTGAGGAGTTCGTTGAGTTGTTTGGCGCTCCGGGCGAAGACCTTTCCGGCTACGCGCTGGTCATTTACAACGGCTCCAACGCCCAATCGAATTTGACGGTCGACTTGACCGGACTTTCCCTCAATAGCGAGGGGTTCTTGTTGATTGGTGGGCCCGGTTTGCCAGACGCGGACGTTGTCATTGAATCAACGAACTGGCTCCAGGTGGGCCAAGAGGGCATCGCCTTGTACGATGCGGATGCCGCGAATTTCCCCAACGGAACCCCCGTGACCGATGAAGACATCTTGGACGCCGTGGTCTACAGCAACAACCAACCGCCGATGTTGAGCTTGTTGGATGTCTTGACACCCAACGGCATTCAATTGAACGAAAGCGCTGAAGGCTTGGCGGATTACCAAAGCTTGTCCCGGGTGCCCGATGGCGGCGACCCACAGACCCCGGGCGATTTCATCCTGCAAGCTCCGACCCCTGGATACAGCAATGTGTTGCTTTGTGATGGGGGGCAAATCGCTCTACAAAATGCGGCGAACAGCGAAGTGTGCACAGACGCGAGCGAGCTGGTGTTGATCCAACTCTCTCATGTCAACGACGTGCCGGAAGCGGCCTTTACTTCCGTGGTAGCTGATGCAGAAACGGGGTTAATCATTGCCGCATTCGATGGACCAGCGGTTAACGTAGCTGGAATGGGCGACGCCGTCTTGGAGGTTTTTGGCATTTCGCATGACGCGCCGTTGGTGGCCGCGACGCTTGCTGCTGGACAGCCTGTACTGGGCATTGAAGGTGAGGGCTGCTATGCGTTTGCGTTCAATTCGATTGAGATCGTAGGGGAGACTTGTGATCCACCCGCGTGCGATGGCGGCAACGTGACCGACGCTTCGGGCACTCCGTCTGCTTTAGGTTGCTTAGGGATGGAGAACGCGGTGGTAACATTTGGTTACACGTCTGAAGCAGTGGATGCGGAGTACATTTTCGTCATCACCGATGAGGCGCAAGTCATCTTGGATACGGTGGGATTCCCGCAGTACGACTTTACCGCCCTCGGTGTGGGCACGTACCAGGTTTGGGGAAGCAGTGGATTGGGTGGATTTGACGAAACGACGCTTGAAGCGGGCGGTGCGTTGGACGGCATCCTCGGTGTGGAATGCGACAGCCTGAGCAACTCGTTTTTGGAAGTTGAAATCCTGGATTGTGAAAGCGCCAGCTTCTGCGAGGAGATCTTCATTTCGGAATACGTAGAAGGCAACAGCAACAACAAGGCAATTGAACTCTACAACCCTTCGCCGGTCGCCATCAGTTTGGAGGGGTACCACATGGAAACCTGGAACAACGGCGCTACCGAACCTACCAACACCCAACTTTTGGAAGGGGTGATCGAGCCCAACGATGTGTTCGTTATCATGAACGCACTGGCTGCGCCGGAGTTGTACCAAGCGGCGGACATCGAAAGCCAGGTGACGTGGTTCAACGGCAACGACGTCATCGTGTTGTACCACGACGGTGTTATCATCGACCAGATGGGTGAGTTTGGCCCCGATCCAGGTTCGCCATTCACAGTGGATGGAGGCGCAGGCGAAATGGCCGAATACACACTGGTCCGCAAGGCGAATGTTTCCCAGGGGAGCACTGATTGGGAGGTGGGTCAATACCAATGGGATGTTTACCCCCAGGACACCTTCGACTTCATCGGCTACCATTCGGCAACGTGCACGGGCACACCGGACATGGAGTTGGGTTTCGCCGCGACCGATTTGTACGTGTTTGAAGGGGGAGGAGCAGAAGTGGTGATGCAGGTGGCTTATCCACTTCAGGACGCAACCGTTGTGGTGGACGTGGTGGGCGGTACAGCGACGCCGGGGGAGGATTTCCCAGGAGTGTTCCCACTTCCAGAGTTTTCATTTCCCATCGGGTTGCTGAACGATCAGACGTTCACATTCGCGGCCATCGACGACGAGGAACCGGAAGGAGAGGAAACGGTTGAGTTGGCCATTGAGGTCACTTCCGGAGAAGTGGTG
>CALKYI010000481.1 GCA_938003665.1 uncultured Flavobacteriales bacterium | reverse complement strand
TGAAGAACGTCTTCGGTGTGAAACTCCTCAATGATCTGCCGGGCGATCCGCTGAAGCTTGCGCTCGATTTGATCGGATTCAAGGATGCGGGTGCTGCTCATGCTTCAAAGGTCTGCTGTTTTTTCGAATACTCCAACCGCCTCTACGTGGGCGGTGTGGGGGAATTGATCCACCAACGTCAGCTTGATCAATGCATACCCAGCTTCTGCCAGCGTGGCGATGTCGCGCGCCTGAGTAGCGGGGTTGCAGGAGACGTATACCATGCGCTTGGCCCGAAGCCGAATGACCTTACGCAAAGTTTTTGGCGAGATGCCTGCCCGCGGCGGGTCGAGGACGATGGTGTCAATCTTGCCCGCGTATTCAGGGTATTCGAGCAGGAATTTCCCGACGTCCGCAGCGTGAAACTCGGCGTTTATAATGCCATTTTTCTTGGCGCTTCTTCGGGCATCGAGGATCGCTTGCTCCACGATGTCTACCCCGATGACTTTCCGATTCGAGGCGCGAGCGAGCAACTGTCCGATGGTGCCGGTGCCGCAGAATAAATCCATGACGTAGCCATCGCTTGAAGCGCCGTCGGTCCAATCGGCTGTGGCTTCGTCGACGGTCATTTGGTAGAGGCGCTCGGCACTCGCGGGATTGGTTTGAAAGAAGCTGGCCATTTCGACATCGAAGTCCAAGCCGTGGAGGGTTTCGGTGACGAAGGGGTCTCCGTAGATGCACGTGCTTGCGCCGGCCCGGGCCTCGACCCGTTCACCTTTGTCGTCATTGATGGTATGCAGGACACCCTGAATGCGGTCACCGAGCAATGATTTGAGCTGGGTAATGAAGGCTTCGCGGTCGAAGTCAGCGATGTCGTCAGAAGTGGTCACCAGGTTGACGAGCAACCGTTGGGAGGCGATGCTTTTGCGCACCACTAAGAAACGGAAGAAGCCTTCTCGTCGCGGCGGATGCCAAGCGGGGAGACCAGTTGAATCAAACCATGCACGGAGTTGGGGCAAGGCGTTTTCGACATCGGCGTCGAACAGGCCAGAGTCGCGGTTGAGATCTTCAACGGCCCACCAGGTGCCTCGTCGTTTGAAGCCCAGTCCGAATCGGTCCTCTTTTTCGCCGGTTTCCGGATTGTGCACGATTGCCGAGAAGCTGTACTCCATTTTGTTGCGGTAGTGCCAGTTTTCAGGCGAACCGACCAGGCCCTGGTAAACGCTGTCGAGGTGCTCCACGTTGCCGATTTTGCGGTAGAGTTCAAGTGCAGTCTGCTCCTTCAAGGCATGCTGATCTGCGATGGGCAAGTGGGCATAGGGAGCGCCGGGGATTTCTTGGTAGGGAATCGCTTGTTCGTTGGGGGAGCGCTCGAGAACGTCTTCCAGTTTGCATTCCGCATACTTGGATTTGCACTTAACCACCCGCGCGTTCACCCGTTGCCCCGGCAGGGCGTTCTGAACAAAAATGACAAAGGGACCTCGGTCTGTTTCCTGCCGAGTTATGCCTTTGCCTCCAAATGCAACATCTTGAATATCAAGTGTTAAGACTTGGTTTTTCCGAAAGAGTCGTTCGCGTCTCACGGGGGCAAAAGTACGCTGTTCGGCGCTGTATCTTGCGCTTATGCTCAGGATGCGTATCGAATTACTTGGATTGGGGATGGCGCTCGCCTTTGGAATGGTCAAGGGTGAGGTCTGTGCACAAGCAAATGCCGAACTCTCAGTGTGCACGTTCAACATGCGGTACGATAAACAGAACGACACCATCAAATGGCACGAACGCAAGAAAGAGGTTGCGTTGGCGATGCGCTACTTTGACATCGTCGGTGCGCAGGAGGTGCTGCCCGATCAATACGACGACTTAAAATCCTTGATGCCAAAACACGATGCATTCGGGACCGGACGCGATGAGGGTGGAACAGGCGAAGCATGCCCGGTCTTTTGGAATACCGAGCGTTCCGATTTTCTCCAGGGCGAAACGCGTTGGTTGTCCTTGGATCCAAAGCAACCGGGCAGTATGGGGTGGGACGCGGACCTGCCGCGAATTGCGACCTTGGTGGTACTGTTTGACCGCAAACGGCAGCAGACGGTCCGGGTCATCAATACCCATTGGTCGCATGTGGGGGAGGAAGCGCGATTGAATGCAGCGGCGCTTGTGGCCGGTTGGAGTGGCTGGGACGGTGAAGCATCCGATGAGCTTGTGGTGGTTTGTGGCGATTTGAATGCAGAACCTCAAACGGCGCCCGTTCAAAATCTGATGAATTCAGCGGATTTGGTAGATACGTACGAAGCTGCGCGTTACCGCTGCCGAAAATCCTTTGGTACGTATACGACGTTTCTTCCGGAAAACTTGGCCAATGCGACGCGCATCGACTACATCTTTTACCGCGGTCGTGTGACCGTTGATTGGGTGTGTGCCGATGAGGTGCTCAAGTATGGCGTGTACATTTCTGACCACATGCCCTACCACGCCATTTTCAAATGAAACGCTCGAAGGTCCAAGCCCAAATCGCCGGCCCGGTCGTAGCCGCCGCCGTGTGGTGGATGGCCAGTGGCCAAGGGTTGCCTGATGATGCGATTCGCATTCTCGCCGCGGCAGCATGGATGCTGGTGTGGTGGATTGCCGAAGCGGTCCCACTGGGGGTGACGTCCGTGTTGCCGATGGTGTTGTTTCCCGCCATGGGCATCGCATCCATTGCTGAAACAACCGCACCGTACGGCTCCCATTATGTCTTCCTTTTCATGGGCGGATTCCTCATTGCGCTGGCGCTGGAACGGTGGGACCTGCACAAGCGCTTTGCCCTATCGGTCCTAGCTATGGCCGGTGGCAATCCCCGGTGGCTCATCGCGGGATTTATGGCTGCGACTGCCGCACTCAGCATGTGGATCTCGAACACGGCCACCACGCTGATGATGCTGCCCATCGCCCTGTCGGTCTTGCACAAAGTCGACGCGAAGGCCCATCCCAATTTCGCCTTGGCGCTGTTGCTCGGGACGGCCTACTCAGCGAACCTTGGGGGCATCGCTACGCTGATCGGTACACCGCCCAACGTGGCCATGGCCGGAGTGCTCGAAGATCAATTCAACATCGAGGTTCCCTTCTTGGAGTGGACCCTGATGGCGCTGCCGTTTTCGGTGTTGATGCTCTTCATCGTGTACGGGTTGCTGACCCGGGTGTTAACCCCGGTTTCGAAAGGCAGCTTGAGCCAGGGGCACGATGAGATCCGATCAGAATTCACCGCGTTGGGACCTTGGAAGCGAGCAGAGCGACGTGTGGCTGGGGTCTTCGCCGTCACAGGCCTCCTCTGGGTGGGTCGGCGGTGGCTGGTCGATTGGACCGGCCTTGAAATGAATGACACCACCATCGCCATGGCGGCAGGGGTAAGCCTTTTCTTGATTCCCAGTGCCGAACATCAATCGGAGCGTTTGTTGAGCTGGCGTGACACGCGAAACTTGCCTTGGGATATCCTCTTGCTGTTTGGCGGCGGTCTCACGCTGGCCAAGGCGCTGGCTGAAGCGGAAGTGCTGACGATGGTGGCCGAATCTTTGGCGGCTTGGGACGGAGTCAGCCAAGGGGTATTGGTGTTGTTGTTCGCCGGCGTCGCCTTGTTGTTGACCGAGGTCATGAGCAATTTGGCATTGACGGTTGTGATGGTGCCCATTGTGGGGCAAATAGCGTTAGCATGGGGCGTGAACCCTATGCTTTTGGTCATTCCCGTGACCATCGCGAGCAGCTGCGCATTCATGCTACCCATGGCCACGCCCCCCAACGCCATTATTTTCGGCAGCCAACGCATCTCCATGAAAGAAATGGCTTCGGTGGGTTTGGTGTTGAATGTCATTGCGGCTGTACTTGCATGGGTTTGGGGGGTATGGGTCTTGCCCGAGTGGTTGGAGTTCCTCTAACTTTGTAGCGTGAAGCGCATTGCCATTTTGAATGGACCCAATCTGAATCTATTGGGCACTCGTGAGCCGGAGGTTTATGGGCACAAAACGCTGCAAGACCTGGAAGCCGAATGGGTGGCCTTTGGGCAGGCAAAAGGCGTGGAAATCACATGTTTTCAATCCAATGTGGAAGGCGAATTGATCGATGCAATTCAAGTACACGGATTTGATGTCGACGCCATTTTAATCAACCCAGGCGGTTATACCCACACCAGTGTGGCCATTCGCGATGCCATCGCTGCCGTGGATGCGCCTGTCTACGAAATGCGCATTTGCCATCGGGATGCGGGCGAGGAATTCCGAAAGACTTGGCTGGTTCGTGAAGTTTGCGCAGGAGG
>CALKYI010000480.1 GCA_938003665.1 uncultured Flavobacteriales bacterium | reverse complement strand
ATCCTCTGAGGTTTCAGCATCGTTTAGAAACGGCAATTTACATGACGCCGTTTACCTTTGCACCATGCTAATTCCCACCAGCGTATATGCGGAGATGACCCCCAACCCGGAGGTCATGAAATTCGTTGCCGATCGGGCGTTAATCGCCGATCAGCATCAGGTAGAATTCCGTTCCAAAGCCGAGGCCGCCCTGTGCTCGCCTTTGGCCGAGGAACTCTTCAACTTTCCGTTCGTCGAAGGGGTCTTCATCAGCGGTGCCTTCGTATCAGTGAAAAAAGACCAAAGCCTCGGTTGGGAAATGATCGTTCAGCAGTTGCGCGAATACATCCGCGAGTGGTTGATGGAGAACGAGACAGCCGTGGATACCGAAGCCTTCCTCAAGGTCCAAGACCAGCTCGAACAACCCAATGACCCTGCACCTGAGGCGGTCCCGACCCCCGGGGTCGAGTTCATCGCCGAGGAAGACATTGTTCCTTCCGAGCACGACGAGGAAATCAAGCGGTTGTTGGACGAGTTCGTGCGCCCCGCGGTGGAACAGGACGGCGGTGCCATTGACTTCAAGGCGTTCAAAGAAGGCAAGGTCTACGTTCACATGCGCGGCGCTTGCAGCGGATGCCCATCCAGCATGCAAACCCTCAAAGGCGGCATCGAGCAGCTCCTGACTTCGAAAATCGAAGCCATCACGGAAGTGGTTGCACTCGGGGTTTAACGCCCTGCCTTGATCGCTTGAATTTCGGCGCGTAAGGAATCCAGGGTGCCTTGGATGCGCTCCATTCCTGAAAATGCTGGGGTGGGCCAATTAAACGCCAGGTATCCCCGCGCTCGCCACACCTCTACCACGTCTGCCGGCTTGACGGAGTACGGCGGATAATCCGGATTATCCGAAATCATCCACAAATCCTGGTGCTCCGAATCGAGGCGGTTCTCGATGCGCTTGAACACCACTCCGTCGTTGCGCGTGACGACGATATAAGGGCGCATGCCTCCTGCCCGGTGCCAATCCTCCTCATAGGTGCTCAGAATGTAGCTACCGCTGGGAATGGGCAACATGCTCTCACCTTCGATTTGGAACAAGCGGTGGGTCAAATTCGGCGTGACCTCTGGAAGGGGCAAGCCAAAGGTTGGCAAGCCTTGCACGTAGTCCGGATCGCCGTATCCGTCCAGGTAACCGGCCGCCGCCTTTACCGGCACGACGGCCACTCGCTCCTCGTCGTTGGCTGCATCAACAGGCACCGATAACACCCTCAATGATTGCCCTCGGGCACGCTGATCTTCCGATTCTTCGCCTTTCAAAAGTGCATCGACCGACACCCCAAAAAAGTCCGCGAAGGCCACGACATTCACAAGGCGCGGCTCGGCGCGGCCTTCCTCATAAGCCCCCAAAGCCGCACGCTTCAATCCAATCCGATCAGCGAGCTCCTGCTGGGTCAATCCCTTTGCTTTTCGAAGGGATTTCAAGCGTTGGGCAAAATGAGGCAACGATTCTGGCATGCGATGAATTTGCTAACAAAAGTAGCAATGCCACGAGAAAGAGGAAAATCCTGAAGCGTGCAGTATCTTAACTCTCCCAAATGAATTCCTGATGCACGTGCGAATCGCAAACCCGCTTACCTGGGCCATCGGCCTGATCGTGTGCTTTTCGGTGTGGAACACCGGAACGGCACAACGGGTGTGTGGGCTGCACTTGCCAAGCGAGGCATGCGGACATGTGGCCTGCGGTAACGGATTGGAAGGAATCCCCGTCGATGCCAACACCCACATCGGCACACCGGTGTGGTACACCCCTGATGCACCGCGCGATGCCAACATCATCGTCAACTACAACGGGTTCCCCAACGAAGCCATCATGGCATTCAACTACGCCGTGGACATTTGGTCGGTCTTGCTGACCTCAGATGTCACCGTGCGCATCGATGCGTTTTGGGACGATTTGGGGTCGAGCGCATTGGCCCAAGCAGGTCCTTCCAACCTGCATCAGAATTTCGCCAATGCCCCCCTGAGCGACACCTATTATCCTGCTGCCCTGGCAAATGCATTGGCCGGAGAAGACCTCTCCGAACAATCCGATTTAGAATGCACGTTCAACAGCACCGCGAACTGGTACATGGGAACCGATGGAGCCACGCCTGCGGGCACCTATGACTTTGTCACCGCCGCCCTACACGAGTTGGCACACGGGCTTGGGTTCATTGGGAGTGCTTACTACACCAGCGGGTTTGGCTTCATTGGAACCGCCAACGTGCCCTACCCTTACGACCATTTCACCGAAACGCTCGATTCCACGGCCCTGCTCAACCTTCCCAACGGCTCCCAAACATTGGGATCCGCCCTCACATCGGACCACATCTACTGGAACGGCGGCGGCGGCATGGAGGGAGTCGGCGGCGGGCGACCGCGGCTGTATGCCCCGGCTACCTACCAAGTGGGCTCGAGCTACTCGCACCTGAATGAAACCACCTATGCTCCGGGCACGCCCAACAGCCTGATGACTCCCGGGCTCAACACGGCGGAGTCCAACCACAACCCCGGACCGGCCCTGCTCGGCATGTTTGAAGACATGGGGTGGATCATCGGTGGATGCCAAATCCTCGAGGTCGAAGTAGGCGAGCAGGGTTCGTGCAACCCCGATTCCGATACGTACACCCAGACACTGATATTGACCTACCAAGCTCCGCCAACCACCGGGCTGATTCAGGTCAACGGGAGCCTCTT
>CALKYI010000479.1 GCA_938003665.1 uncultured Flavobacteriales bacterium | reverse complement strand
GGTCACATTGATCGCTCCCTCGTGGAGGCGGCACGCACTGCACAAGGCGGCGAGATGGGGGCATTTGGGTACACTTCAGGCCTGGCCTTGAATTGGAGAAGCCTGCGCTCATGGAAGAATACGGATGCGCGGTTGTGCGGATCCTTCCAGTTCAAAACCTTGGGCGACGTGCGCTGGACGCCGGAATTGTTTGATTTGGCGTTCACCGGTAATGCGGGGCACCTTGGGCGCTGGGATGTGTTGGACGGCTCCCGCGTGCGCACCTCGACGTGGCTCCAGGCGGCCATCGGGTTGGAAGGCGCCAACCAAAACCGCATTGAACTTGGACTCGTCTACCGCCTGCAATCGACGGATGCCCGGATTCGCAATGGGCATTTTTACGTCAGCGAAGGATTGGATTACATGACCGGTTATGTGCGCGGCCATGTGGGTTGGGCTGAAGGCGGATCGTGGGGATTGGCCACGAATGCGGAGTGGCATTTTCAGCGGGAAGAGGCGCCGTTCGCGTTCCATTTGCGCCTGCAAAATTTCGGGTTTCTGGTCGCTCCTGAGTGGACTGAATTGCAAGTTGATACACTGGTAGAAACGACAGGTTTGACCTTGACGGGGCCGGGGCTTTCGGTGGAATCCCTGGCGGAATCGGCGGGTGCTTCGGACGTCATCACAACGCTGAACCAAAGGTGCCGGTTTGACTTGATGCCGTTCCGAATCGACGCGTCGTTTGAGTACCCGTTGGGTCCGCGCTCGGGATGGGATGTGCAGGCACAAGTCGGGGATTGGATGCCCGTACCGCGGGCGGTCACCGGCTACCGGCGGGCCATCGGAAAGCAATGGCAGGCGGGCGTGCAATTGGTCGCGGGCGGCTGGGGCCGGTTGCGCCCTGCCGCATGGGCCCGTTGGCGAAAGCCCGGAGAACACGCTTGGATGCTGTTCATTGAAGATCCGTTCGGGTGGGGTTCCAATGCCGCGTACGGTCGTGGCATCACCCTGCGCTACCAAAACTTGTAAAGCGGTCGCACGCACTCCGCCAGAAACCACGAACTTTACCCCATGAACCAAGCGTAACGTTTTCAAAACGCAGGATGGACAGCCGGCAATCGACTGCAAATCATCGCAGGTCCTTGTGCCATTGAAGGCGAAGATGTCGCCATGGAAGTGGCGGAAGGAGTTGTCGAAGTTTGTTCGGCTTTGGACCTCCCGCTCATCTTCAAGGGATCGTACCGCAAGGCGAACCGCTCAAGGTTGGATAGTTTTACGGGCATCGGCGACGAGAAAGCCCTCGAAATCCTCGCCAAGGTGGGCGAGCGCTTTTCCGTGCCAACCACCACGGACATTCACGCTGCTGACGAAGCGGCGATGGCCGCGGAGTTTGTTGACGTGCTGCAAATTCCGGCCTTCTTGTGCCGGCAAACTGATTTGCTCGTAGCGGCCGCTGAAACAGGCAAAGTGGTCAACATCAAGAAAGGCCAATTCCTTTCGCCCGAAGCCATGCAACATGCAGTGGTCAAGGTGCAGGAGTCTGGCAACCCCCGCGTCTGGCTCACCGAACGCGGTACCATGCTCGGTTACCAGGACATGGTGGTGGACATGCGCGGCTTCCCAGTGATGGCACGCATGGCTCCGGTCATCGCCGACATCACCCACAGCTTGCAACAGCCCAATCAATCGTCCGGTGTCACGGGTGGTCGCCCGGAACTCATTGCCACCATTGGCAAGGCAGCTGTTGCTGCTGGTGCCAACGGGGTGTTCATTGAAACGCACCCGCGACCCGGCGAAGCGCTGTCCGACGGCGCCAACATGCTGCCACTGGACCAGCTTGAGGTCTTGCTCACCCAATTGAAACGCGTACATGCGGCCGTTCAAGTGGATTGAAGCGTTCTGCCTTGCGGCAAGTATGTGCACAGCCTTTGGAAGCTGGGCGCAAGTCGACACCGTTGAGGTGCGCGTATACGGTGGACAACGCGACGACCGCGGACTTCGATTGGTCGAGTTGAGCAATGGCGATGTCCTCGCACTGAGCTCGTCGAACAGCACAACCGATGAAGAACCGCACGCGTGGCTCCACCGGTTCGATTCGCTTTTAAATCCGGTTTGGAACGTAACGATTTCTGATGCTCCATTGCTCCAGCCGGCCGATGCCGTCGAGCACGGGGACGGGTTGATTACAGTGCTGGGTGTGCGCTACGCCAATGCCTCGGCGGCGTACGATTGGGGGTGGTACACCGTAGATGCCGAGGGCAATTCGATTTCCGAAACGCAGTGGGGCTCCGACGCATGGGACATACCCGCACGGCTCCTTCAGCGCAACGATTCTTTGTGGTCAGTGGGGACGACCTACGCAACAGGCGGCGGGGATGTGTACGTGACGTTGCACACCTGGAATGAAGCTGGATGGCTGTTCGACAGCGCGTGGTCATGGGACAGCGGGACAGCGGATGAAGTGACCGATGCCGCGTTCATCGCGGGTTCCATTGCCGTGTCCACATCGGGCAACGACCAAGGGCATTGCACCGTTTTTGATGCAAGTGATGGCAATGTACAGTGGAGCTATGCGACGCCGTTTGATTCGCCAACGATGGCCAAGGCAGTCGATGTGCAGGATTCGACCGTGGTGATGCTATTCAATTCGGACACCCCGGATGGGATGCGATTGGGTTTTGCTTGCTTGAATTTGGCAGGGGATACCTTGCTCCAAACGATTCCAGGATCCGGCGTAGATGTGGCGGGCGAAGACATTGCGTGGTACGGCCCCAACAACTTTGCGACGGTCGCGGCCACGAGTGAGCTCGGCCTTGGTGAGGGCGAGTGGCTCTTCTCGCGCTGGACCGACGGTGGGGTGTGGCAAGGCGGCCCCACATTCGGGACGCAATGGGACGAAATTCCCGCAGCCATCCTCCATGCCTCAGACGGCCGGCTGTGGATGATCGGATCAACGGAAGGGTATTCCAACGGCCGTGACGACGTGTACCTCGTGGTGGCGCCATCCCCGCAGGTGGGCAACAACGAGATGTTCACCAACGTTGAGGCCACGATCACCGAGGAAGCCGTTTCGGTGGAGGAGCTTGGAGATGATCAGCCCTTGTCGGTGTACCCCCATCCGGTTCGCGATGCGTTCACCTTGGGAACGAATCACCCTCAGCCGACGTGGTCGTTGTCCGATACTCAAGGACGGCATGTCCTGAGTGGAGCGGGCCCCACAGGCAACGCTTGCGGGTTGGTACCCGGCATGTACGTGCTGCACGTACATGAAACCAATGAAGCAATACCTGTTTGGGTGGTACGTTAATGACAGTATGAAGCAATTTCACTACCCGGTACTCGGTGTGTTT
>CALKYI010000478.1 GCA_938003665.1 uncultured Flavobacteriales bacterium | reverse complement strand
TCAACATTGTCGGTACGGCCGATGCACAGGGCACCCCCGATTACAAGGGCATCGATGCGGCACTCGCCACAGAAGGCGTTCACCCCCACCTGTACGGCAAATCCCAGGTCAAGCCCTTCCGCAAAATGGGCCATGTCACCATCACCGGGGCTTCCCGCCAAGAAGTACTCGACCGCATGATGCGCATTCGTGAACAACTCGCAGTGGAAGGAAAGCCCGCTCCAAACGCATAAACAAGCCCCCGCAACCGTTCTTGTTTCCATGCAATCCCTCGTCGTTTTTACAGGCGGAACCTCAGGAGAGGCGGTGATTTCGAGAAAATCAGCCGCCATGGTCATGGCCAATATCGACCGCACGCGGTTTGCGCCTACGCTGGTCCACATCAATGAAGACGGGTGGTTTGCGGAAGTGGACGGCGAGCTGATTCCCACCGACCTTGAGCAGCTCATGGCCGACTCGGCCAACTACATCGGTGCTTTTGTCATGGTCCACGGCACCCCCGGGGAAGACGGCAAGCTGCAAGCGGAACTTGACGCGGCCGGCTTCCCTCACACCACGGGCAACGCCGAGGCGATCGCCCTTACTTTTCACAAAGGACGAACCATGGATTTCCTACGGGAGCGGGGATTGCCCGTTGCCGAGTCCACTCAAATACCAGCCGGAGCGCAAGCGCACGAAGCGGACCTCATTAAAGCCCTGGGATTGCCTTGTTTTGTCAAACCCAATGAGACGGGATCCAGCATCGGCATCTCCAAAGTCACCTCCAAAGCGGAGCTTGGTCCGGCCATTGAAGCCGCACGGGCAGTCGGTGGCAGTGGCGTCGTCGTCGAATCGATGCTGCTCGGACGGGAGTTCACATCCGGCATCATCCCTGACGCGACCGGCGCCCCCATGGCGCTGCCGGTTACGGAAATCCGCACGCACCGGGCGTTTTTTGATTACGAGGCCAAGTATGCCGGGGAATCCGAGGAAATCACGCCGGCTAACATCGCTCCCACGTGGACTGAAAAGCTGCAAGCCATGGCCAAGAAAGTCTACCAGGCAACGGGCATGCGAGGATTAGCTCGGGTGGATATGATGTCCGAAGGCCCCGACCAGATCCACATCATCGAAATCAATTCCGTGCCTGGGTTCTCCGAGGCGAGCATCATCCCCAAGCAGGCAGCTGCAGCCGGATTGAGCAAGCAAGACCTCATTACCCGCATCATCGAGCAGACCCTGCTTAATCAGAGTTGATTCGCGAGTAACAAAGCAAGGGTCGACTCCATTGCCTCTTCAGCATCGGCAAAACAAAAGAGGGCCATCCCGCTGGATGACCCTCCCCTGTTGAATGAAAACAAGTAAACTGTTATCGAGCCGAAGCTCACCCCGCTCTTACGGGGCGGTTTCAAAAAAGGTTGCGCTTTTTCGAAATAAATGCGTCGCGGACCTTCAAGCGCCGATGACCCGGTCGCTTTGGTCGGCCACAAATGCCTTCCAGCCGCTGTAGCCCGCCTGCATCCGTGGGGAGGCCAATTGGAAGTGATGGCACAACGCCACGGCGACGCCATCGCTCGCATCCAGTTCTTTGGGCATGTCGGTGGGATTAATGGCCAGCGTGCGGGCCACCATGGCGGCCACCTGCTCCTTGCTCGCGGCACCGGAGCCGGTGATGGCCTGCTTGACTTTTCGAGGGGCGTACTCGGAGACGGGAATGTCGCGCGACAAGGCCGCGGCGAGCGCGACCCCTTGCGCTCGGCCCAATTTGAGCATCGACTGCACGTTTTTGCCAAAAAACGGCGCCTCCACCGCCAAATGATCTGGGGCGTGCGTCTCAATCAGGGCGGCGCATCGGTCAAAAATCCGCTTCAGCTTGACCGCGTGGTCCTTGTACTTGGTGAGGTGCAGCGCACCCATCTCCACCAATTCCACCTGCTTGCCGCGGACCCGAATCACCCCGTACCCCATGATGGTGGTGCCGGGATCGATGCCCAAAATGATTTGTTCAGGCG
>CALKYI010000477.1 GCA_938003665.1 uncultured Flavobacteriales bacterium | reverse complement strand
AAGACACCTTCCAATGCCTTCCCGGATTTGCCGTTTCAATCGATGACCAGAACGCCTTGTGCATTGCTGGACCGGACGGTCAAACGCTTCAAACCAACGATGCAGCCGACGTGCAGAGTGCACAGTCCTTCCTCTGGCTCGGTCGGTTGGACGATGTGGTCAATTCAGGGGGCATCAAAATTCATCCCGCAGCAGTGGAGCGCGAGCTAGCTTCCACCATCGACGGGCCATTTCGATGTTACGGCGAACCCCATCCGCAGTGGGGAGAAGCCCTGGTATTGCGTATTCACGCAAAAGGCGAACCGACCAATGCCACAGAGGAACGTGAACGGATTACGGAGTGGGCACGGACGAACTTGCCGCCACACCACGCCCCGAAGCGCATTGAATGGATGCCTCTCGAAACCACCGCGAGCGGCAAATGGAAACGACCACGAACATGAAGAATTCTGCAGAAAAACCCGTGCTGGTGTTTGCCACCCACAACCCCAACAAGGCCCGAGAGGTGCAGCAAATGCTAGGAGGTGCGTATGATGTCAAGACCCTCACCGACATCGGGTGCCACGAAGCGATTCCTGAGACCGCGGAAACACTCGAAGGCAATGCGCGCATCAAAGCCATGCACGTGGTAGAACACTACGGATTGGATTGCTTCGCTGACGATACAGGCCTCGAGGTTGATGCGTTGAACGGCCGGCCTGGGGTGCGCACCGCGAGATATGCTGGGGAAAATGCCGATGCCCAGCAAAACATGGCCAAGCTGCTGGAGGAGCTTGGCGGTACGGAGCACCGTGGAGCGCAATTCCGAACGTCCATCTGCCTCGTCCGCAGCGGAGTCGAAGAACGAGTCGAAGGCGTCTGCAAAGGGCGCATTGCAGAGGAGCGCAGCGGGGCTGACGGATTCGGTTATGACCCAGTGTTCATTCCAGAAGGGGAGATCCGTACGTTTGCCGAGATGAGTCCCACCGAGAAAAACGCCATTAGCCACCGCGGAATTGCTGTCCGCCGAATGGTGGAGACCTTGTTAGCAAGCCACTAAATCCGGATGCTTTCGGGTTAAAAAGTTGTTGCATCTTTGTTCTTGCAAAACCTTCCATGCATGAACTACTTGGAATTTGAAGAGCCCATTCGTCAGCTGCGCGAGCAGCTCACGCAGGCACGCGACTTGCAAGAACAGAGCGACGTCGACATGGAGTCGCTTGCCCAAGATTTAGAAAGTAAAATTCGCGAAGTCACCGAGCAGGTGTATTCCAACCTGACGCCCTGGCAGCGTGTTCAAGTAAGCCGCCATCCAGACCGTCCGTACACCTTGAATTACATCGAGGCATTGACTGAAGGGAATTTCATGGAGCTCCACGGCGATCGCACGGTCAAGGACGACAAAGCCATGGTGGGTGGATTTGGATTCATCGACGGCCAGAGCGTCATGTTCATCGGACAGCAAAAGGGTATCAATACCAAGATGCGCCAATACCGCAACTTCGGCATGGCCAATCCCGAAGGCTACCGCAAAGCGTTGCGTCTGATGAAGCTAGCCGAGAAATTCAACCGCCCCGTCGTGACCTTGATCGACACCCCCGGTGCGTTTCCCGGCCTAGAGGCTGAGGAGCGCGGACAGGGCGAGGCCATTGCGCGGAACTTGATTGAAATGTGCCAATTGCGCGTTCCGGTCATCTGCATCGTCATTGGGGAAGGAGCCTCCGGTGGTGCCTTGGGCATCGGCATCGGCGACCGCGTCTTGATGCTCGAGAACACGTGGTACTCTGTGATCAGTCCTGAGTCGTGCTCATCCATTTTGTGGCGCAACTGGGACCACAAGATGGAAGCGGCAGAAGCCTTGAAATTGACCGGTACGGATATGCAGGAATTGGGCCTTGTGGATGGCATCATTCCCGAGCCGCTCGGTGGCGCGCATGCCGACCGAGAGGCCATGTTTGCACAGGTCAAAAAGGAAATCAAAAAGCACCTCAACAAGTTGGTGCCGATGGATGCCGATAAGCGAATTGATCAACGCATCCGAAAGTTTGCCTCGATGGGCGTGGTAAATAGCTGAGGATGTGCGGAGATTCCGTAGTTTTGTCCCGAATTTGAAGATTCACAATAAAGTATGAACTGTTACACCAACCCAAGCAAGTGGACCTTTGCAGGCCTCTTTGCTTCTCTTTTGTTTTTAGCGGGCTGCGCCGGATTGGGCAGCATGGAAAAAGAAATCGAAGCCATGGGCCTCGAAGC